>CALCOQ010000190.1 GCA_937897005.1 uncultured euryarchaeote | reverse complement strand
GGCGATGAAGCCGCTGAAGAAGCCCCAGCAGCAGAGTGAATCGACAGATTCGCACAGGCAGCACCACTGCAAACTGCTTTGTAGCGCCGCCGTTCCTTGTGCCGCATGGCTCAGGGGACTGCACGTGAAGCGGCTAGCGATGACAAGGTCCAACCTCTGATTGGACATGTGACTCCGCACGTCCACTGGGACAGGGCATGGTATCTTCCATTCCAGCAATATCGCTACAGATTGATCGAGTTCGTCGACGACCTGCTCGACCTGCTTGAGAATCCTGAAGCTGACTACCCATCATTCGAGTTCGATGGGCAGACCGTGGTACTCGAGGACTACCTTGAGGTGAAACCAGAGAACCGAGCAAGGATTGCGGCGCTTGTCAAAGAAGGACGCCTTGGAGTAGGACCATGGTATGTTCTTCCTGACGAGTTCATCGTCGGTGGAGAAGCATTGGTTCGTAACCTACAGTTCGGCTATCGTATCTCGGAGGAATTCGGGGGTCGCACCAATATTGGATATGTTCCTGACCCATTCGGTCATGTAGCGCAGATGCCCGCAATACTACAGGGAGTAGGGTTGGACACCTTCCTCTTCACCCGAGGCGCAGGTCAATGGGTGGGAGAGGCTGGATGCGTCTTCAACTGGACTGCAAGCGATGGTGAATCAACAGTGTTGGCAGTCAAACAGACCCCAGACTATCCTTGCTTGATGGCATGGGGATTCGAAGAGCGACCTCTTGACCGTAAAGATAGTCTGGAAGTGAACGTTGAAAGCGCGATGGGGAGATTACAACGCCTGCTCGATGGGCTTGAGAACACCTACAACTGGGCTCCACCTGTGGTTCAACTCGGCAATGGAAGCGACCATACCCATCCGCAACCCACCCTGCCAATGCTGATCGCAGCAGCAAACAAACACTTCGAAGGCAAGATAGAGTTGCGCCATTCCCGCTTCTACGACTTCTTTGATGCTCTGAAATCATGGGCGGATGAGAGAGGAGAGCCACTCGTCGAGCACCTTGGAGAATTGCATCAGGGTTGGGATAGAGCCTTGCTCTCTGGGGTGTTCAGTGCCAGATTGTACCTCAAGAGAATGAATGACCATTCGATGCGTCTGCTGCAGGACCAGGTCGAGCCTCTGGCTTCCGCCTCATGGTCACTGGGAGGTCGACCACGACAAGAGAGATTACGACTGGCGTGGAGAGAGGTATTGCGCAATCATCCACATGATGACATCTGTGGCTGTAGTGTCGATTCAACCCATCTGGATATGGAAGTCAGATTCCGTCATGCTCAGGAAATCTCAGCGATGTTGCTCGATGACCTGCATTCTGAACTGAGAGACCACTTCGACCTGAGTCACCCCGATGATGATGCGATTCCATTGCTGTTGCACAATCCTACTCCAAGGCCATGGAGTGGAACAATAACCGTTGATGGCGTTGCATTTGACAGCGAATCGTGGTTGAATACCGATTATGCCAGAATCGAAAAATCAGATTCCAACATGGAATTCAGCGCCCATGCTGAGATGATGGTCACGCCCCCGCAATGGAGTCTGCACGTTCACTCTGACCGTGTTGCCAATGTCAACCTGCCTCGTATTGTTGGAGGTTTGAATGTCTGCGATCTACCTTCTGGCCTGCATCTGGTTCATTTGTTGCCTGGTATCGATCTGAGCATGCCCTCCACTCAGGAAGTGGTGGTTGACCAAGAAGGAATGTGGATGGAGAATGGTCTGGTCAAGGTCATCCTCAGGGATGATGGACGCTTCGACCTCATCGATCTGGAGAACGGACGAACCTGGAGTGGACTGGGCGTATTGGAAGATGATGAAGATGCAGGAGACTCATACGATCATTCTCCGGGTGGATTCCCAATCCCTGTTGGAGACGGCAAAGGTCCGGGACTTGATGAAAGACCGGAGCATGTCGACCGAAGAATTC
>CALCOQ010000189.1 GCA_937897005.1 uncultured euryarchaeote | reverse complement strand
GTTGACAGGAGAAGACGTGGTGGCCCATCAATTCCCCGAGAACGGTGAGGGTTCACCATATCTCAGTTGGGAGACAAGAGATGCCAGAACAATCGTGTTGGAGGGTCTGGAACGCAATGGCACCTTTGTCGAGGATAAAGGTCTGAGAATGGAACCTGGAGTTTCCGCTGGCTGGATTCTAGAGTTGAGCGATGCGAATTCCCTCCTTGATATCCAGAAGGTGGAGTTGAGAATGGGAGGCGATAATGAACTCGGTGTCCGTTGGTTATCTGGAGGTACTGGTTGCTCAGCGTTAGATGAACGATTGATCAGTGAGAGCGTGGCTTGCTCAACCACATATACAGCCGATTCGATGTTTCTGGATATCTCATTTGCTCCAACCTGGAGGATAGACCCTGTTCAACTAGATCTAGGACATCTTGAGATTCTCATGGTGGATGTTGATGGCAGTGAGCTGATTGTACTCGATGGACAGCAATGGTTTCTGACCACCGATCTAGTTGTCGATGGCTTTCAGATCGAAGATGTTTCAGGGTCGGTCACCGGTTTACTTGAGGATGGATACATCGTCGCACTTGGAGATGTCCTCAAGGTTTCAGCGCTGATAACTCATGGTGCTTCAGGCAACTCGATGGAGGGCCTGGTCTCGGTGCGATGGAGCGGCATGATTCATGGAGAGGAATGGAGTGGTGAACAGGCAGTGGAATTGGTCGATGGAGTGTTGCTCTCTCAACTGCTATCTCCTCCTCGAGGTGGAGTTGGTGAATTAACAGTAGAGATATTGGATGAGATGGGCTGGCAATCATTGGCCAGTATTGGGCCAATCGCTATTATTTTCGATGATCAGGACCCGATTCTGTTGACTGCAGCTACACATAATCCATTCAGTCGATATCATCTTTCACACATGGTGGTGACGGCCAGTATCAATGATGATGTAGAATTTGAGAATCAGGCAACGGCCTATTGTCAGGTAATTTCTGACGGAGTCCAATGGCCAGTGGTCAGCGTCACGGCATCGCCGGTTGGAGTATTCGAAGAACGAAGTGTATACTCATTCCAATTCAACATGAGTGGGCAGGGTCGTCCTTCTGAACTGCCAATTTCTGCTGAAATGATATGTTGGGTCGAGGCTCAGGATGATTCAGGAAGAGAATTGGTTCCACAGGAAGGTGGAAACTCAAATGAAACACCATGGTTGAGGATGTCCTTGACAAGTAATGGACCCAATCTGGAGATGACATCCTTCATCAGCGATTCTGAATCAACCGTCATTGGAGACAGATTCCGTGTCTCAGTGACTGTTTACAACCTCGGAGAAACCGTCGACACCCCATTGGTGGTGAATATCACGATGACATCTCCTGAGGGTGAACTGAGCAATGGTTGGACTGAAACGCGTCAGAATGGGATGGCAGCGGATGGAATATGGAGCATCACCATAGATCTCTGGCCCGAGCAGACTGGACAATGGGTGTTCACAGCCACTATCGATCCAGAGGACACTGTGGCTGAACTCAATGAAGATGATAATTCGTTGCAGATCATGGTTCAACTCGAAGCAAAACCCGAAGGTTTCCTTTCATCGATCAAGGTTCCAGCGATGTGGACTGGTTTTGGACTTGTTCTGGCGTTGATATCATTAGTTGCCATCCGTAGATTCCTGTCTATAGAACCAGAACCATTTTCTGACGAACCTGAAGAGGAGAAAGTGACTCAGGTTATCAGTGGTCCACCTCCTTCCTCGGCATCCCAGCCAGTGCCAAGGTCAGTAACGATTACTCAGGAGTCTGAATCTTCAATTTCATCTACTGATATCGCCTCAGCATCCAAGGCTCTTGATGGATTGCTGAATGAGGTAAAGGAGAACGTAGGGGATGTGGATTCCAGCAGCATTCCTGTCATCGGTTCCAGGGTGGTGGATTGGAACGGGCTGAAATGGGTTGGGGAATACCAATATGACGAAGATGGCACGTGGTATTCTGGGGCGGATTGTGGTCGATGGAAGCAGGATGATGATGGTGGTTTCACCCGAATAGAATGATCACCACTCTTCAACATGCATCTGAACAATGGGGTTGTTCTCATATCTCAAG
>CALCOQ010000188.1 GCA_937897005.1 uncultured euryarchaeote | reverse complement strand
TGCCTACAATGGGTGCCGATTTTGAGGACCTGATCAGTGGAACAGCTGGGAGCGGGAGTAAAGGTGGCCGTCGTTTGGTTTCTCCAAAGGGTGGTAGAATGGACGATGCCATGGCTCAGGGATTGGGGGCTGGTTCCTGGGCGCCTTCGGACGATGTATTGAGTAGGATATCTCAACCCCTTGTTTCGGATGATTTTATAATTGAAGAATCTGATTTGCAATTAGAATCTGATGAGGGAATAAAACTCTTGAAAAAACTCAGGAATTCAATGGAAGAAGCGGCGAGAATGCTGGATTTTGAAAAGGCAGCAGCATTGAGGGACCGGATATTCGAATTGGAGTCGCAGATCTGAGTCTCCAGTGTGACCGGAAGGATTCATGCCGGATGGCAGGCTGGCGAGGCAATATGGCACTCGACCCAGAGTCCTTTGATGAGCCGGTGGTGGACTATGATTTCACTACTGCTGGCGACAGTGGTCCGTTGATTGACCAGATGGCTAAAGCTGGTGGTTTCACCGCCACGAAGTTGGCTACAGCTCGTGACCTTCTACAGATGATGAAAAAACAGATCGAGGCGGTGGAGTACGATTCTTCAAAGGTGTTGAATTGGCTTTCATTCCCTGCTTGCCTATGTGCTACAGGAACACGTGGATTTTTTGTTGAAGCGCTCCGCAGTAGAATGTTCAACGTTGTTTCAACAACATGTGGAACACTCGACCATGATATTGCAAGAGCCTATGAGCACTACTATCATGGAGCCTTTGAACTGGACGATATCGAACTTGGGAAAGTTGGCTTGATGCGTCTAGGGAATGTCGTGGTGCCGAATGCCTCCTATGGTGAGGTCATTGAGGCTATGGTCATGCCCGTTCTTGAGCAGATACGCGAGGATAGGATAGCAGAGACCGGGAAGTCAGGAACTGACCTATGGTTGGGTTTTGGCAGCGTCCAACTGGTCTGGGAACTGGGAAGGCGTATTGGTACGCCGGATACTCTCATTCATTGGGCTGCCGAGCATGAGATTCCGGTTGTTATTCCAGGTATCACCGATGGCAGTATTGGCGCCCAGTTGTTCATGTTCAGACAGAAGTATCGAGATTTCCATATCGACACCCTGGCTGACGAACAGATACTATCTGATCTGACGTGGGAAGTTGAGACCTCGAACGCGATGATGATTGGAGGAGGAATATCCAAACATCATGTTATCTGGTGGAATCAATATCGTGAGGGTCTGGATTCTGCGGTTTATCTGACCACCGCACCAGAATATGATGGGAGTCTTTCCGGAGCCCGTCCCCGTGAGGCGATCTCCTGGGGCAAGGTTCGCCCTGATGCTCCTCATGTCTGTGTTGAAGGTGAAGCTAGCCTCTTGCTTCCACTTCTTGGTGCAGATCTATTCACTTGATTCAGGTTCATCGGGGAAAACCTCAATCTCTCGAACTTTTCGAACCAATTCCGTGAAACTCTTGTGAAATTTTGATGCTTTGACAGTATGATTGTCAATCCAATGGTAGTTTCCACCTCTTGGTTTCCCGAACAGAATTGAGTGATACCTGAAGCCGTTCTTCTCCAACCATTCTTCAGTCACTTCTCTATGGCTTTCAGTCCTGCTTGTGAAGAAAGTGATCACATGCCCTTCATCGTACCAGTTGTTTATCGTCTCGATCGCACCCTCAAAGACTTCAGCATCCACCATTCGCAATGGTTCTTCATTGGGGATGTCTTCGCAGATGGTACCATCGATATCAATCATGAAATTCTTGCAATCCTTGGGTAACTTCGGACTGATGGCTCGCCCGTCCTTGCCCTCGGTCTCTATCAGACCCACCATCGTTTCACCTCACCAATGGAGGTTATTCAAACCACGCCTGAATACCTCTCCATCCTATTGGCTATCCATTCCATCATCATGACTTCAAGTCCATGGACCGGCCTCCATCCATCTTCATTTCCTGATGCTTTCAGTGCGTCATGTAGACGAGAAAGATCCGGTCTTTGTAGGCTCGGAGCCTTGTTCTCAGTATCTGATACGATTGTCTTCTTCACCAGATCATCTATTTCGAGGTCATCTCTCAGGACCTTCAAGCTTCTATTCAATAGAGCTTGGAATTGCTGCTTTGTTTCCATTCCTGAAACAGTTCTTCTGCCACAGATCGACAACCACGATGGTAGGATTTCACCTCCGAGTGTCAAGATGGATAATGCTTCAACTACATCTCTCCATGAGACCCAATGGCTCTCCTCATCAAAATCCTTCAGTTCTGTCACTGAGAGAAAAATGTCATCATACCACTGGTTGAATGGGGTCATACTCCAATTCTCGCCAGCATCTGGATGAATCAGATCATGAATCTCGATGAGACAGGTATCCTCGGCATCTGCAGAATCGTCGAACAACACGTGCGAGGGTTGGACCAGCATTTTTCGGTTTGAGACAGATTCAGTGATTTTTTCTGCCAATACAGGCCCGCATGAGTCAGAGAAAATCACCAGCGGTCCAGTTTCATTGAACGGATCACCACCGATCAACCTTCCAGTCGAATGTTGCAACAATGCTGGCATCAGTCTACTGATCTCTTCAGCAGCGGAATCTGAAACAATGACTTCGCTACCAAGATGAAGCAGCCTGGCCGCTAATTCTTTGCCTAGTGGAGAAAGGCTTCCATGTATCCCAACGCGTGATACACCAGTCAACGTTTCACCTCACACGATCTGAGAGGATTGTAGACTCTTTGCTGCGCTTTCGAAGATGTTCAGTGCCTCATCAACCTCATCGCTGCTTATCGTCAGACTCGGTCTGAGCCTGATACTGGTGAAACCACTGTTCAACACATGTGCTCCACCATCATAGATGGCGCTTCTCAAGGAATTCCGTAAGTTGATATCTGGAAGTGTGAATGCAGCCATCAAGCCTTGTCCTCTTACATTGGAAATCATCTCGAAGGAGTCTCCGAGTTCATGCAGACCAGCCATCAATTCTTCCCCGCGGCGAGCAGCGTTCTCAACCAGCCCATCTCGTTCTATGATCTCCAGTTGCATGGCACAGCGGACCATGTCAATGAGATTGCCACCGAAGGTCGAATTGATTCGACTACTGGTTTGGAACGGATTATCTTCAAATTCCTTGACACTGTCTTTTGCCATCACCCCGCCTATCTGCATCTTTTTGCCGAAGGCGAGAATATCCGGTTCTGCTTGAGTGTGCTGATAGGCCCACATCTTACCGGTTGCTCCGGCACCTGTCTGTACTTCATCAACGATGAATAGAGCACCTATTTCCTTACAGGTGTCTGAAAGTCTCTTCATGTATTCTGGGCGAAAGTGATTATCTCCACCTTCTCCTTGAATTGGTTCGATGATGATGCTGGCGATTGAATCAGGGTCATCGGCGGCTGCAGAACGAATGCCTTCGATGCTCCTGTCTTCTGCCTCATCCAGTCTGACTTCTTCTTCAGAATCAAGTGGGAATCTGATCGAAGGATTATGGAAACGAGGCCAATCAAACTTGGAGAAACCCTTGGTCTTGGTAGGGTCAGTATTGGTCAATGACATCGTGTATCCGCTTCGGCCATGGAATGCCTCTCTGAAATGGCCAATCTTCACTTTATTCGATTCCCTCATATCCGCAGACCAGCAGAAACCATCTCCTTCATGTGGGGTGCTTGTATCTACAAGACCTTTGGAAAGGCGGTCATTCATCTTCCAATCCATTGAGATCTTCAATGAGTTCTCAATGGCCAATGCTCCCCCGGCTACCATGAACAGGTTGTCCATCTCAGCCGGCATGGCGATAGAAGAGATTGCTTCGACAGATTCTGCCATTTCAACTGTATAGAGATCAGAATTTGCAACATTGTTCACCGCAATCCGACCCAATTCTGCTTCAGCAGCTTTCATGTCAGGATGATTCCAACCGACTGCAAGACTAGCGAAACATGTGAAGAAATCCATCACATCTCGACCACTTCGGGAATCGTGGAATCGATTACCTTGAGACTTGTCAAGGTCAATGACGAAATCAAAACCATCCACCAACATATGGCGGGCGAGCGAGGAATGGACATCGGCAGGAGTGATTGCCATGAGTCTCGACCACAATCACAGGTTCAAGATGATGACGGTCTGAGCGATTCCCAAGATTTTCATGTTCAAGGAGCACGGGGCTCTATTTCTGGCAGGTCCTGTAGATGGTTGATGAGCAAGTTCTCCACTTCATCAATATCGCTGGAGAATGTCATCAATTCCAGATCTTCAGCATCGATCATCCCTTCATCAATCAACATTTCCCAATTCACCATCCGTCTCCAATAATCTTCATTCCACAAGATAATAGGCAGATGTTTTGAGACCTTCCCGGTTTGAATCAAGGTCAATACCTCAAACAATTCATCCATGGTGCCGAATCCACCTGGAAACACGATGATTGCTTTTGCAGGATAGACGAACCAGAATTTACGCATCGCGAAGTACTTGAATTGTATTCCAAGACCCTCTGAAATCCATTCATTCAGTGAAGGCTCAAACGGCAATTCGATTCCAAGGCCAATATTATCGGCTTCAGCATCCGCGGCTCCAAGATTGGATGCTGCCATGATTCCAGGCCCTCCTCCAGTACAGACAAGGAATCGCTGACTCCCGTCCTCTCTTGCACCACCTCCTTCATCAGGAGAGGTTGTTGCCCAGATACTGAGGCGTTTGGCGATTTCTCTGGCCGCTATTGTATCCGCATGTTCCAGGTCGGTTCGCGCTGATCCAAAGAAGACAACAGTATCTCTGATACCTTTGTCAAACAGAATACTTTGTGGGGCAAGGAATTCGGTGAGGATTCGAATCGCTCTAGCATCTCTTCCACCCATCCATTCTGGGTCATTCCAAGGCGGGTTCAGGTCATTTTGGCGGCGGCTCATGAGTTTATGAGAAACTTCCTGTGCAATCAATGTCTGCATTGGGGATATACGGATAATCCACAAATATCTGCAATAATAATTTCAAATTAATAAATCTATTTTTCAATTAGAATAATCGAATATTCCTGATGGCGGATAAGTTAACAAATATTCGCCATGGTTTCACAAAAATGCAATTGTAACTACGTGACAGGACAAGGCCAGTGATCTTGAATAGTCTTGTGAGATAGTTGATTCCAATTGAAACACGTATTATCAGAGCCGCGAGTAATTCAGTTGAAAGATAGATTATGCGCCCTTCAAATTTAATTCCTATTAGTTAGTTTTTATATTGGATTCCGCTTTTCGATAACCAACACTCTAATTGGATACTGATGCCACGATGTTGGAGATAGTTTATATCCCTCTTTACTACAGCGAATCTCGAGCCAAAGGAGGCTCAAGAAAAAAGGATGGGAAAATATGACGAAGGGAGAACACTCGATTCAGGACCTTCTCGACAGAGAAGTTTTCGTGAATCAAACGAAAGTTGGAGTGATCGTTGGTGAAAGACACCACCCGAATGAGGCGCGCGTACAATCGATGCGTCTCAGGGTGGATCCAGGGATCGCGGAAGAATATATGCGGAAGCCAGCAGAACTAGCACCTCTGCCAAAGGAGTTGGTACATAGTATCAGAGCTGATGGTGGAGTGAAGCTGAGTAAGTCGATGCGCGAACTCCAGAGGAGATGGAGAAATACAGTGCGCATTGATGAGAAACTGTATGCACCCGATGAGATGATTGACAGAGCATTGTTGGATAACCAGGGAATGGAGATCGGAGTGATCACTGAACTGGTGAAAGTCAAGCGAACATACCGTGGCGTGAATGTCAAGGTTCGCTCGGGCATCCAGAGACAGTACGGCGTTGAATCAATAATCAGTGTGCCGATCACAGCAATCTACCGAACTCGAGAGAGATTGGATGAAGTTGTCCTATCAAGGACTTTTGAAAAGACCTTGATGTTGCCTTCTTACATTCAAATCAATGATCCAAGCTTCGGCGTTGAATGAATACTGAGACCTGAATCTGAAGGCTGGATTTCTGGCAGTGAGAGGTACTCTTTGTGACCTCTCGTGGGATGACCGTCACGGTTATGACTACGCGCAGGGTCGCCGCAACGCCTATGGGCGGGTAGCTTAGATTGGTTGGAGCACCCGGCTGATAACCGGGAGGTCGCAGGTTCAAATCCTGCCTCGCCCACTCCCCTTTCATCATCTATCTTCAGATGTTTCTTTTTGCAAAGAATCTTCAAGCCTAAGCCCACCGGCTCGACTGAGGAAAGGGTATGCCAGTGGTCTCAGGCTCCAGTGCCAGAGGACTTGCAGAGGATCTTGCACGACAGTTGGACTGGCAACATGTTCAGATGGAGTCTCGGAGATTTCCTGATGGAGAAGGATACGTCAGAGTTCCTGAGGATGCAATTTCGTCGGTACGCGATCAAGATGTGGTTGTGGTTTCCAATACTTTTCCAGATTCGGGAATCGTTGAGACTCTACTCATTCTCGAAGCGATTTCAGATGTTCGAGCAGGTAGACTTGCAAGCCTCAAGGGCGGTATGGACAGTCAGGATGATGTTGGAGCAGGATTGTTTCTGGCAATTCCATACTTCGGATATTCAAGGCAGGATAAGAGATTCCAGAAGGGTGAAGCGATTTCTGCTCAGGCATTAGGGCGGATATTTGCTGGTCATTGCGATGGAATCGTGGTTCTGGATCTTCATGCTCCAGTGGCGCTGGAGGGTCTGGAGGTGCCAGTGAAGTTCGTTTCAGCAATGCCTGAAGTCGCTGAATATCTCAGTGAAAACGTCAAACCTGATTTCATTCTCAGTCCAGATAAAGGAGCGATTGAGCGAGCCTCTTCAGTCGCACGAGCCATTGGCTGTCGGTTTTCATATCTTGAGAAGGTCAGAATCGATGCACACACGATATTACATCAACCCAAGGATCTGGATGTGGAAGGTTCCATCGTTGCCATCATCGATGATATGATTTCCACTGGAGGAACAATCTGCAAGGCAAGTGAGGCTCTACATTCTCAGGGTGCGACTGAGGTACACGCAGCCTGCACGCATGGATTATTCACCGATGGGGCGATATCTCGTTTGGACAAGTTTGTGGATGGGGTTCATGCCACCAATTCCTTGTCAAACCCAAGGTCCTCCATTTCTGGAGGAAAGGCACTTGCTAGAGGCGTGCGTGAACTCCTCGATATTTGAAACGAGTTTTGAAAATGCATGAATCGATGGACTGAGCGGATTCGCAACCCTGCTTCGTCTCCGTTGGGTTTAAACCCGCGATGCTTTGCGCAACGCTGCCTTACATGAGGAAGTGGAGAGATTCCAATGAGTGTACACGTACGATTTGAGACACCCGGAGAGCTGGCTGACAAGGTTTACGAGTTAGTTCAGACAGTGGGTAAGAGCGGAGCCATAAAGAAAGGAAGCAATGAGGTCACCAAGGCCGCTGAGCGAGGAAATGCCAAGTTCATCGTTCTTGCAGAGGATGTCAATCCACCTGAGTTGTTAGCTCATATTCCAATGATTTGTGATGAAAAGAAAATTCCATACGGTTATGTTCCCAGTCAAGAATTCCTGGCCAAGGAAGCCGGAATGCCAAAGGGTGTGAAAACCGCTTCTCTTGCTTTGATGGAAATCAGCAAGGCTGCTCAGGAGAATTTCAACGAAATCATTGAGCAGATAAAAAGTATCAACGAATGAGAGACGTTCTGTAGGGATTGGTTGAGATGAGCGAAGAACTCAACGGATGGCCCGCAGAGGTGGTCGAAATTGTCGGCCGCACCGGAATGACCGGTGAGGCGACGCAGGTCAAGGTGCGTGTCAATGATGCTCCTAATCCAAGAGATATTGGTCGAATCATCACTAGAAACGTGGTTGGTCCTATTCGGGTTGGAGATATTCTGATGCTCAAGGATACTGGTCGTGAAGCTCGAAAACTGAATGTGAGGTGAGATCTTGCCAGAGCGAAGAATCTGTAATTTCAGTGGTGAGGAAATCGAACCGGGTACCGGTTTGATGTTCATCAAGAAAGATGGAACTGTGATGTGGTTCAAGAACAGCAAGGCTCGAAAGAACGCTTTGAAATTGAAGCGTAATCCACGTAGAGTCAAATGGACCCG
>CALCOQ010000187.1 GCA_937897005.1 uncultured euryarchaeote | reverse complement strand
GATTCGTGCAGCATCGAAACTACCCATCCCCATATGCGCAGCAGCCCGTCCATTCAGGGTGTGGACCTTAGGTGAATCATTTCGCTCCATGACAACGTCAAAGATGCGCAGGGCTTTCTCAAAGCGTCCACTGGAAACCAGAGCAGTGCCAAGATTGTAGAGGATCAAGGCTTCTTCCGGATTGGATTTTGCCGCTTGTTTCAGAGCCATTATCGCTGCTTCATACTGACTGTCAACAGCATCGGGGTCATTGAAATCATCTTCCGCCAGATCCATCGCATGCTGCAAGAGTGCTAGGCCGTAGTTATTGAGAATCGAGGCATCTCCGGGACGTTTGGCAGCCATCGTTCGGAAACTCCTTGCTGCCTGGTCCCAACTACCTTGCTCGAGAGCATCGAATCCAGAGGAAAGAAGAGCGGATAATTCAGAGTCTCCTGAAGTGTCTATCTGAAGGGCTTGAGCAGGGAACAGGTCCGGTTCCGAACTGTTCAATTCAGGGGCGAATATCGCTTCTGCTGATACATCGTCTTCAGGATATTCATCGAGATTGACTTCCACCTCGGAAGTCAATTCCTCATCCTCAAATGTGTGCTCCACCACATGCTCTGGCTCGGCATACAATTCCTCCATGTCAACGGCCTTGGCTTGAATCTGATAATGTCCTTCAGCGGCCTCAGAAAAGACGCTGGAATCGGATGCCGCAACTTCATCAGACCCGAATTGCTCAGGCACGATTACATCTTCGTCGTCCTCGATGATGGCAACCGCTTGAACCTTGATCGGTTTCTCCACCACCTGCTCACTCGAACCTGAAGCGGGTAAGGGAACACTATCCAATTCATCCACTTCCTCGCTGCCAGAACCTGGAAGTGGCACCGTTTCCAACTCGGATGGCTGCTCTTCAAGTACTGGTGCTGCAGGAATCTCGGGCTCGGGCTCGGAATCGTCCTCGGGCACGGGCTCGGGCTCATCCTCAGACTCGGGATTCGGTAGGGATTCTGATTCAGTCTGTGCTGGCTCTGGTTCTGGTGGTTCTGAATCGTCTGACTCTTCCAGTTCTCCTGAATCACTCTCATCGCCAATCCCAGCCGAACGACTACCAACTCCAAATGGTAGGCTGGAGACTTCTTCGGTCACACCTCCTCCAATTGTGAATGGTAGACTGGTTCCAGTTGCTTCATCCGTATCCTCATCGTCCTTCAGTTCGTCTTCACCAACGACATCTCGCATTGCATCATCAAGTTCAGAAAGACCGGGGATTCCACCTCTCTGCTCTGCTGTTTCCTTCCCCTCTTCTGTACCATCCAACTCCATATGTGACAGGCTGCCACAACTTGGACAAGCAGAGCCTCCAAGGAAAAGTAATCCACAGACTGTGCACTCGTGCATACTACTCAAGCCCTGCAAAGAAGGAATGGTCTTGATGCTGTCGACATCAAGAGTAGATTCAACATGTCATCAACTGGAGTAGAATCCATGGAACAGAATGATGAAGACTGACGCCACAAAACAAGTGATCACCATCACTGGTAAGCCTACTCTCAGCCATTCCTTGGTAGTGATGGGCTGAGAACCTCGTTCACTGATGGAGACGGTCATAACATTGGCTGATGACCCTATTGGAGTAGCGTTCCCACCGAAACCAGCACCCATGGCAAGAGCCCAGAACAATGGAGCGATATCAACATCGGGATTGGCTTCACCTATACTGATGATAACCGGAATCATGGCAGCAGTAAATGGAATGTTGTCTATGATTGCACTTGCTATTGCTGAAAACCAAACCACGGCAACCGCCAACATGACCTGATTGCTTCCAAATTTATCGTAAATCCAAATAGCCAAGGATTCGAGGTAACCTACATTCGCGACCGCACCGACGAGCATGAAGAGGCCAGCGAAGAAGAGCAAGGCTGCCCACTCTATCTTCTCACTGACCGAACGCATCAGGCCATCTCCCCATAAGGAGGGTTCCTTAGGACGAGCGAAGACCAATGCGAGACCGGCTCCTGCCAATGCAATGGCATGAATCTCGATATGTAGGTGTAGAACTTCCGTCAATGAGAATCCGACGATCGTTAATGCCAAGAAGAACAAAGTTGTCTTCATCAATAGTAGATCCTCGATGGAATCCCATTCATCCTCTTCCAACAATGACTCGATGTTCTCTGGCTTCTTGGCGATCCAATCGCGATAATACCAACGCATGTATCCAAGGGTCGCCACCCAAGCAAACAAGGTCAGAATTCCAAGATGCAGCAGAAACCCATTGAATCCAAACAGATTTGCAAGTTCCCCTCCTTGATCATTTGCTGCTGCTGCAATCATGATATTTGGGGGGTCACCTACCATCGAAGCAACACCTCCGGTGTCGGAAAGAATCGCTTCTGCAAGAAGTGGAGGTATTGCACTGATCTCCATCTTCTGACAAATCTTGAGAGTTATCGGAGCGATGATGATGATGGCTGTAACGTTATCGATGACCAGAGAAAGCAGTGTTGTCAGGGTTCCAAGATATACGATGAGAAGCCAAGGATCTCCTTTACTCATTTTTGAAGCCTTGATAGCGACGAATTCAAAAAATCCACATATCTCCAGCAGCCCTGCAAAAACCATCATTCCCAGCAGGAGTCCAATAACCTCGAATTCAATCCAAGTCAGCATCTCATGCTCCAAGGAATTATCCCCTGTGAGATTGAAAACCCCGGTAGCATGACCAGTGAATAACATCAGAATACACCCCAGCCATGCGGCGATGGAACGATGCAATTTCTCTGAAAGAATGAGAACGAAACTGAGGATGAAAATCAACAGCACAGTAGCCTCGGCTGAAATCATATTCTATTCGACAATTATGTGACTTATAATCCATGCCGAGATTCATTCCGACTCGACATCAATATCCATCACTTCACTGACCTCTGGGGGGACCATTGCTGCGAAAGAAGAGGCTGGTATCCCAATCTCTTCAGGAAGTAGAGACCTTTGTTCACTGGATTCGCTTTCTTCAGCATGTAACTCCTCTTGTTTCTTCTCTGAAAGATGGAATTCCTCGTCCAGTAATCTCAATGCCTGTTCTGCAATGTGCGCAGACATCAAACCACTGTATTCTGCCTCTCTGATCGTGGACATCTGGGCCATCAATAATTCTCTACGTGCATTCTCGATCCTCTGTGCGTGTATCTCACTTGAGTCCCCATGGAAGGCGACACTCTCCTCGGCCTTGGATAACCTATCTACGTAGATACCATTCATCCTGTCCCTATCAGAATCAGAAACCAGTCCTTCTGAATGGAGTTCTTCAAGCCTGTTGAGAGCTGCTCTGGCAGTGATCAATTCAGCCAATGCAACCTCATATGCTCGCTCATTCTCAGGTGGGACTCCACTGACTTTCAATCGATTCATCAATGGTTTCAAGGTCAGACCTTGAACCAATAATGTCCAGAGAACGACGCTGAATGACATGACCAACATGTCATGGTACAATGAATCGGGGAACAGGGCTGATTTTTCTACATCGTCAATGAAAAACACCGTTGGATTCGAGACCATGTGCGCGAGCATCAGCAGCAATGCGATCGGTATTGAACCTCTGAGCCCAGACCAGAAGACGGAATGTTGCCAATTCATTGGCACTGGATTCTTGCTGTTGATATTTGCGATTCCAATCAACGGATATATCACAAGTCTGCCAACGGATGCCGCAAATATCGCGGTAGCAGCGAGTGTCAGAGTATGTTTATCAAACTCCAATGCTCGTTGTATCTCGTATCCGATAAGCAGGAATAGAATACTGTTGATGAGGAATGTCACTACCTCCCAGAAATGATGCAATCCAACTCTTGCAGTAGCTGTCATCCCATATCGAGTACCATGGTTACCAACCAAGAGACCGCCCACCACCACCGCGATGACACCGCTACCATGGAACAATTCAGCGAGGATGAAAGTTCCAAATGCCAACGCTACTGTGATCGATATCTCGACCAGATGATCATCGGTTCTCATCAGTACCCAATTGGATACAATTCCACCGACCAATCCTACGATCAAACCAATTGAAACTATCATTATGAACTTGGCGAATCCACCCAACATCAGGTCCGTGCTGGAGAACCCATCACCCACTTGAGTGGCAAGCACTCCAATAAGCAGAATGTTGAACAAGACAACCGCTGTTCCATCATTGAACAATGATTCACCCTCAACCAAGACCGAAAGCCGCTTTGGAGCACCCATGGTCTTGAACAATGCCAACACTGAAACAGGGTCCGTAGCCGCCAACAGACTTCCTAGCAACAAGCCATAGAGTAGACCATTTGGTTCGTCACTCCACACAACCTGCCAAGCGATCAATCCAATCACAGTAGAAGAAATGACGACTCCTGGGATGGCTAGCAGCGTTATCGATCTCCAATTCGACCTCAACTTAGCAAGGTCCATGGTAGCCGCACCTTGGAACAATAGGGGGGGAAGCATCAGGAACAATATCACCTCTGCCGACAACAATCCGTGGAAACTATCCTCAGTAGAGAACCATGGGCCGAGTAAGCCAATCATCAGCCCAACAAGTACCAGCGCAATGGTATATGGCAGACGAATCCAGCGAACCAACATTGCAACGATTATTGCCAGCACCAGAGCGCCAAGCATGCCTGTCATCCAGAATGGAGCAACCGCTGACATACAATTCCCGTCTATCGCACAAGTCGGTTATGTATGATGATTACCAAGGTAATAATCTCATTCAGACGAAAATCGGGCAATTGGAATTTCAAGGGCGATAAAAAGTCGCGATGTTTCCGCGTGCATCAACCAATTCAGCCACACAACTTTCAGCTAATTCCTGCCACACCGCTGGCTTTTGTTCTCTGTCAAACAATCCCCTGTTCATCTTGATCTTGACCACTTCACGGGCACCGAGTTGATTCTTGATCTCGGATATCAGATTCTCAGTGATGCCTTCGCGGCCAATTCGAACTGAAACTTTGAGTTCTCTATCATTAGCAAGGGAACGGATGTGTTCTGGAATACCCATCATCGACCCTCCTTTGCAAGAATGAACCTGCGTATGCGCCCACAATTGAGACAAGTGGAGATACGTACACTTTCACGAATCCTAACAGTTGCAGACACCCCTGGTCGCATCAAAGACTTGCAACCCCTGCATATCCAATGTTTGGTGTCGGGATGTATGCCTATTCTGTGTCGGGTTCCCAATCGCCACATCTGTTGTGCCGCAGCATCGAGCATCTGCTTGGGCCTTCCTCTAGGGGAAGACAAGATGCTGTACAAGTCCTCTCTTGCCGTCAGAGCAGCATTCTTGCGGCCCGCTCGCAAGGAATGCGAGCGTCTAGTAGAGCGTTTCTTGGCCACGTCAATCCCTGAACCCTGCCATCCCAGCGAGGATATCATTGCCAACCTCTGCGATATCCTTGTCTCCATCAACGATTATCAATTTTCCACGCTCATCATACCACTGAGCCAATGGAGCGGTCTGGGAATGGTAGGCTTCCAATCGCGAACGCACAGTTTCTTCATTGTCATCAGCGCGTCTCTTCAATTTCATGGAGGAACAAGCATCACAGATACCTTGCTCGGCACTGGGGTTGAAAGTTTCATGATAGACTGCACCGCAATCACCGCAGGAATATCTTCCACATATTCTGTCGACTATCCTTTCATCCGGTACTTCGATGGAGATGACCGCATCAACATCTTCAATCAATGACAAGGCTTCAGCCTGCGCAATCGTTCTAGGAAAGCCATCGAAAAGAACACCACCTGATGCATCATCTTGCTCAACTCTCACTTCAATGAGCCCGATGATCACAGAATCAGGAACCAGTAACCCAGCATCCATGTACTTCTTGGCCTCTATTCCCAGAGCACTGCCCTCTGCCAATGCGGCACGTAACATATCTCCAGTTGAGACTTGTGGCAAACCCGTTTCAGCCATGATCAAAGCGGCTTGAGTACCCTTTCCGGCACCTGGAGGTCCAAACAAAACAATACTTGCCATGTGGGTTGCGACCTGAGTACCCATGATGAACGATTCGCTGTTCTAACCCTGACGCTTCAACCATTCCTTCCCGTAATGCTTCCATTGTTCCATGGTCCAACCAGTTGGAAGACCACTGGGGGGTAATGGGGGGATATCGAAATCTGCTG
>CALCOQ010000186.1 GCA_937897005.1 uncultured euryarchaeote | reverse complement strand
CGGTTCAAGAAACCAGGGATCAGCATGTAGAAGAGGTGCACGCCCAACCTGATCCCCGCAAGATGGAGGAAGCGATGAAAGAACATAGTCTGGTGGGTTGGACATTCATTCTCTTGTCATGGGGTGTTGCCATCACCCTCAGTTCTTGGTCAGGAGTACACTATATCGCTGACAGGAATCTAACAATGCCTGGACTCCTGATCATTCATCTGGTGCTTGGGTGTGTCGCAGTATACGGTGTGATGCATCTGCTCTGGTTTCCGCAATTGATGTTGGGGGCTGGAACAACAAAGGTATTATCGCGCCGAGCAAGAGAAGCAATTGCAGACCTTGAAGCACAAAAAGCTGGTAAGAATATTCAGAAAGAGGAGAAGGGCGATGGGAAATGTCCTGAATGTGGAGCAAATGTACCAATCAAGCGAACAGATGAGGGGGAGCCGGTCATCGAATGCAAGAAAGAAGGTTGTGAAGGCAAGGGCCCAGCCAACGGAAAATGCAATCTATGCAAAGCTAGAATCCCAACTCGACATACCTGTGGTGAATGTGGAATAAACGCACCGATTATGGATTATCTTGGTGACATGGAGGCATGGTGATGGACGATTTTGAAAAGCGAAGAATGGATTTTCCTACTCTTCGGGGAGATAGCCCCCCCATCTATTTCGACAATGCCTGCATGACCCTCAAGCCCCAACCGGTCATCGATGCCATTCATACCTACTACACCACACATCCCAGTTGTGGTGGTAGGAGTGTTCACCAATACGCAAATCAAGTATCTCAGAAGATGACTGCCAGCAGAAAACGCATGGCTGCATTCATCAATTCTCCTGAAGTCTCAGAAGTGGTGTTCACCCGCAATGCGACGCACTCTCTCAACCAAATCGCAAAGGGGTTGTCCTGGCAAGCTGGAGATGTGGTGCTGACCAGTGACCGCGAACATAACAGCAACCTGATTCCGTGGTTACAACTTGAACAGGAGAAAGGTATCGACCACAGGGTCATCAGCAGCAATCCGGATAACACATTCGACATGGAGGCATTTGAGGCCGAGTGTGCTGATGCAGGTGAACGACTGAAGGTGGTTTCAATGCCCCAGGTGGGCAATCTGGATGGAGTGGAGATTCCGATCAAAGAGGTTGCTAAAGTGGCTCATGACCATGGTGCTTTGATGGCGGTTGATGCCGCACAATCAGTACCGCATATGTCCTTGGATGTGCAGGACCTTGGTGCAGATTTCATCGCCTTCAGTGTTCACAAGATGTTGGGGCCTTCCGGCATGGGTGTGCTATGGGGCAGACATGAACTGCTTGAGGGCCTCAGGACTCTGAATGCCGGTGGAAATACGGTTAAGTGGTCCGAATATGATGGCATGGAGTGGTCATCAACCCCACATCGGTTTGAAGGTGGATTGGACAATTATGCTGGCATCCTTGGAACTGGAGCAGCGGTGGAATATCTGAGCAACATGAATATGGATGATATCCATGAACATGAGGTTCGTCTCAATGGTCTGATGAGCAGAGGTATCGAGGACCTTGAGGGGTTATCCATCATTGGACCCAGGGATGCTCGACAAAGGGGTGGTATTTGCTCCATCATAGTTGATGGCTTCGACGCTCATGAACTGGCGATTCTTTTTGATGAGAGCGCCAATGTGATGATGCGTAGTGGCATGCATTGTGTCCATTCATGGTTCAGAAAACGAGGATATGAAGAAGGAAGCCTGCGCTCCTCCTTCTATTTCTATAACACTGAAGAAGAAGTGAAATTTGTAGTGGACACCATGCAGGAGGTCCACGCTGCACTATTCTGATTCGTGGAGAGATTAACATGACCGATGATGAAATGATTGTAGAGGTTGTCGATGCCATCCCCCCAGTGGTGCCAACGAATCAATTGGAAGATGACCTTGCAAGCATACGAATGTTGATCAGTTGGTTGTTGGGAATCACAATCATCATAGCGGCTGGTATTGCATATGTCACCATCGCTGGCTGGATGGAGGATTCCATCAATTCCGGTCCATCTCAAATACTGCTCGCTGAACAAGCAACATTCTCAAAACTGATTCAATTGGATGAAATCGAGAATCTTGATGGCGCTGGAGTGACATTGTGCGTCGTTGATTCTGGAATCGATATGAGTCACGAAGCGCTCAAGGATGTGAATTTGAAAGGCTGGAGAGATTTCATCGCTTCAAAATCCAATCCATATGACGACCATGGCCACGGAACTTCGATGGCAGGCATCATCGTTGCTGGAGGCGAGATGCAAGGAATTGCCCCGAAGGTCGACCTGTATGTTGCCAAAGCCTTGGCCAAGAATGGTTCGGGAAGCGACGAAGGTGTTGGGGATGCCATCGATTGGTGTGTTGAACAAGGCTCTGATATCATCTCATTGTCTCTGGGAGGAGCTCCAGGAATAATACCCTCAGCATTCGAGGGTTCTTCTTCCTCTTCTGCTGCAAGAAACGCCATTGATACTGGTGTTTTCGTGGTAGCAGCAGCCGGAAACGATGGTGATCAATCAAATGATAACGATGTGGATTCACCAGGTGGTGAGGAGGATGTCATCTGCGTCGGTGCTGTCGATAAGAATGGAAACCTTTGGGCGAAATCCAGCAAAGGGGACAACAACGGGAACATATGGCCGGTGCTCTTGCCGAGAAACGATCCGGACATGAAGCCTGAACTTGTCGCTCCAGGAGAGAGGGTTCCAATCATCATGATCGATGACCCG
>CALCOQ010000185.1 GCA_937897005.1 uncultured euryarchaeote | reverse complement strand
TCTGAGAGGTCCCGGGATCAACAGCCCCGACCAAGGCCCAGTCGCTGCAACTGTGGAAGAGGCAGAAAATGACCCTGCGCTCAATTGGCCAGAGAACACTCCACTGAAGACACGTCTGAAGGCTGCATTCTCAACACGCACCTCTCGTCTATGCCTCCTCGTCGCCCTTCTGGTTCCATTGGGGGATGGATTCGAGACCTGGTTCCGCTATTACTTTCTTGAGGACCTTGGTTGGTCCACCGAGCGTTGGGCGGGCTGGTCATGGCTCTTCGTCATCGCCGGCTTCCTCGGCCTCATCGGTCCTGCAATCTCGGATTTCATCGACCGCCGCAAGGCTTTGATGTCCTTTGCCGCAGCGGCGATGTTCTCCTACCTGCTGCTTGGCGGTGCGATGCTTTCGGGGATGTCGTGGTGGCTGGTGATGACCACATGGATTCTGGTGCTGATAACCACCGACTGGCTCATCTTCACCTTCATGGCCAGCATCATCGAGATTTCTGACCCAAGAATTGCAGCCACTCACATGGGCGTCTACCAATCGGTACAGGCAATCTCTTCGACCACCCTGATGGTATTGCTCGGTCAACTCATTCTCAAACTCACCAATGACTCCTATGGGACTCTATACCTGCTCGCTGCAGCAGGGCCACTGATCGGTTATCTTCTATTCAAGGAGATGCAGTTGTCCGATTCTTCGGAAAAGAATCTCAACGATGTCAAGAGGGCACTTGTTTCTGGCACCGACAAGATGCTCACCAGAGTGCCTGGATTCGACTCATTGGAAGGCCAAAGGCGGTCAACCATGATGGCCGTTGCGTGGGGGCTCATTGGATTGATTCTGGTAGCCACCGTGGCCGCCAGCAGTACTGGTATGTCCTCGGAATATGAGTCCTCAGAAGAGATGTGGACGGCGTCTTTCAACGAATCTGAAAATCTTGGCATTCATCAGTTTTCTTTAGGCCCAGGTGAGTCAGAGTCTTGGAGTGTGGAATATGATGGAAACGCAACGTTCACGATTTCTGCACTGTTGTGGGCTACCTCATGTAATGCCGCAACAGTCCAAGAAGTACAACATAGTTTCACACTGACATCACCGACCGAATTCTTGTCAACTGGTGGAACCACTGTTGAGGTTGAAGGTGGAGGTTTGGGTGAAGAAGGAGCAATTACATTTGTTGATAACACCACCTTTTCACAACCATCCAATCTGAGTGCTGATTCAAAGGAAGAATTACAGAAACAAGTTGACTCGGTGACTCAAGCAGATAATTGGAGTACTGGAAACGGTCTCTATACCATGACCATAGAAAGAGCCTCTACGGGCCCTCTCAACTCTGCATCATCGTGTGATTTCCTATCTTGGATCATTCAGAGAAACTCTGTGGAACCACTCGCTGATGATTTCAACGTCAGCCAAACTGTATCATCTCACAGCAAGGACTTCGGTCCCGCCTTCATCGGTGCAGTAGGTGGGCCAATCATCCTCGCAACACCAATCCTCGCATGGTTGGTCGCTCGCCCACTGGAAGACTAGGAACCCCAGTCCCCATGATAGTATGAACCCCCAGTTTCTGGTTCGGTGGATCCACCATCCTTTTCACCACCTCTGAAGCCAATCACCGAACCTATCAGAGTCAAGATTCCGCCGCCACCGAGAATCCAAGTTGCTTGACCGGGATATTCTGTGACTTCCAGGTTCTCATCCTGTTCAGCCCAGGTATCTCCGAGTTCGGGGAAGGTCATGATGTGATATATGGCCGCTCCGAACAATAGGAGTGACAACATTAGTGTGAAGAACCCAGCAAATTTGTTTCCAGAGATGCCAATGATGGCAAAAATCGAGGAAAGAACAGCGAACAGACCCCAGCCGAAAATGCCATTCATTACGTATGTCGTGTTGGTGGTTGCTGAGACTGCAGCATTACAATCATCGACCTGTTCCTGATCCTCATCATCATCGCAATCCTCGAAGATTTTCGACATTTTCTCGGTTTCACTGTCTGATTCACAATCTTCATTATAACAGGTCTCTGATGCATATTCAGCCTCTTCCAGACCATATGTGATAGTCACTTGGCCATTGTTGGACACTCCATCATCATCTACATCCCACTGGATGTCAATGATGTGCCATTGGTCATTCATCTGTGCGGCGACTCCAGCACCGCATCCTGCCAGCGCGATGAGTAGAACGATGACGGCTCGTAGATTCATGAACATCCTTCGATGTTGAAGAAATAGAATCTTTCGGTGAATCACCATTCGGCGAAAGCACCGTCAGGCTGGGCCCAGATTGGTGGAGCGTGTGGATTCCATTCATCCATATGAGCGGCGATAGCATCTTCATCAATCTCGATGCCAAGACCTGCGCCTTCGGGCACAGCAACATATCCATCTTCGACGATGAAAGGTTGTTTGAGCAGGTTGAACGACCAGGCCCATCCACCTCCAGCCCTGCCTCCTGGGAGACCGGCACCACCGAGACTCTGGACCTCCTGCATCTGATGAGCGGCTGAGGCCGCAGCAATCTGTAGGCTAGCCGCGGTCTGGACCGGGCCATATGGGCAATGGGGAGCGAGGCTCACCTGTGCCATCGCCGCCAACTCACCGATCAACATCGCTGCTGAGATGCCTCCGACCAGTGACAAGTCAGGTTGTACGATATCAACACATGGAGGCTCTAGATGTAGTTTGAACTGATGCAAGGTCAACAAGCGTTCTCCTGTTGCAAGAGGGAGGTCAGTATCGAGCAAACGAATACCGGTGGAGTCGTCAGGCAGACACGGTTCCTCGATGAACCAAGGGTCGTATTCAGCCAGCATCGGAATCAATCTACGAGCAGCAGCCGGACTCAAGCGTCCATGCAGGTCAACAGCGACTTTCACCGCAGGCCCAACTGCATTCCTGACGGCTTTGAGAACCTCGACGATTCCCTGTAATTCATCATCTGAAGGAATGTTGGATGTTGGCCCTGCTGGACTCACTTTCATTGCAACAAGGCCTTCTTCCAATGCTGCCCTTGCCGAATCAGCGAACTCTTCGGGGGTGGAGCCCCATAGATTTCGATAGACGAGAACCTTGTCCCTGACCTTGCCGCCAAGAAGTTGCCATACTGGCACCCCGAGTCGCTTGCCCTTGATGTCCCACAGCGCCATCTCCACCGCACTGGCCACAGTATTCAGCACAGGTCCATCTCTCCAGAACCTACCCTTCATCAGGCGCTCCACGATTCTGCTGATATCGCTGGAGTCTTCGCCGATGATTCTCTTTGAGGCTGCATCAAGTCCAGCTTCCACTTCCTCGTGCAGGTCTCCGATGGCTTCACCCCATCCGATGATGCCATCTTCGGTCTCGATTCTGATCAACAACCAACGTGGAGGACAGCGGACCAATCTCGCTCCAACCACCGCAGTCATGGAATCATCCCGTGGGCTGGGATAGGTGTGTCACAAATAACGACATTCGTCAAGACTTCATTCAATTGGAATCCGAAATCGCTCGAGATAGATTTTTTTTCTTATTAATTAATGCACGTTGAGGGAGATTAACCTCCCTGTTCCGGAAGAATCAGGGCTCTTACGGAAGGTATTTTCCGGAACTTGATCAGAATTCAGCGACATCTTACGGAACCAGGACAAGTCTGGACGCTTGTGCGTCTATGCGACGGTAGTGTTGTATAGAGCCCACGAAAAGCCCACGCGTTCAATAATTCCGAATCAATGTGTGCTATGACTAACCGTCCATCATGGAATCCGTTAAAGAGAACGTTTCCTTTGCAAAAATTGCAAATGATGTAATTGAAGTAAAACCTCATATT
>CALCOQ010000184.1 GCA_937897005.1 uncultured euryarchaeote | reverse complement strand
GTCTCCAACCCATCCGGCAAAGCCTAGACCTGCAAACAATATCCCGCCAAGGGTCATTCCAGTCAAGGCAACAAGTGGAATTGGAATGAATGGAGTCTGTTCGTGAACCTCAGCCGCTACCGGTGTCTTGGGCCTGCCAGCGAAGGTCATGAACCACATCCTGCTCATGTAGAAACCAGTCATTCCAGCAGTGATGAGAATCAACATTGCTGGGATGATGAACAATCCTCCGCCATCCTGCAGTACAGCCTTCCATGCTGAACCGATTATTCCCTCCTTTGACCAGAACCCACCGATGAGAGGAATGCCGATGATGGAGGCTGAGCCTGCTGCCATCGCAATTGCTGTGATTGGCATCTTTGAAGCCAAACCTCCCATATTGGTCATGTCTTGGCAATCGAACTCCTCCTTATCGCCATGGGAACCTCCTGAATGTGACAATTCATGATGAGCGTGGTGCATCTCATGGATGACACTGCCACTGGCCATGAACAGCATTCCTTTGGCCATGGCGTGATTGAAGAGATGGAACAGTGAAGCACCAAAGGCGAATACAGCCAATTCCGAATATCCTTTGTTTGCGAACCACAATGCAGCGCCCAATCCTGTGAAGATATATGCGAGTTGGCTCATTGTTGAATACGCTAGCACCTTCTTGATATCATCCTGAACGAAGGCGATGGCTGCTGCCATACAAGCCGTTATTCCACCGATCATCGCTATCAGAATGGCTACATCGGTCAACTCTCCAGCGAGAGCGGGGGCGCTGAAGAAAGGATACATCCTTGCAACCAGATAGAGACCAGCGTTGACCATCGTCGCAGCGTGAATCAAAGCGGAGACAGGTGTTGGTCCTTCCATCGCATCAGGTAGCCAGACATGAAGCGGAAATTGTGCTGACTTTCCAACCGCTCCTACGAACATCAACAACAACATCGCCTTGATCAATCCAGCATCGACCAGAGCGATGTTAGCATTGTCAAAGACCACCGCGAAATCCCAGGAGCCGAAGGCTGCATGCATGATCAATAGCCCAACCAAAAGGAAAACATCGCCAACTCTGGTGGTTAGGAAGGCCTTCTTGGCAGCATAAGCCGCACTTGGACGTTCGTAGTAGAAACCTATCAAAAGATAGGAACACAATCCCATTATCTCCCAGAAGATGAACAACCAAAGGAAGTTATCAGCAAGAACCATCCCGAACATCCCTGCACAGAACAGGATGAACTCAGCGTAGAAACGATGGTTGCGATTCTCATTGATTGGGTCGCTGTTCATGTATCCAAGACTGAATATTCCAATCAATAGACAGAGGAATGAAGCAACGAACAACAGCATCACGGAAACGTGGTCCAACTGGAGACCGAAGCCGAAATCCTGTACCTTCATGTCGCCCCCTTCAGTGAACAGACTGTAGGATATCCAGTCACCAACATCGCTGACGAAATCATCTCCACTACCTTCGCTGAAAGCAGCAACATGTTCGGCTATCAACCACATCGAGATGGCGAAGACGATGGCGAGCACACCTACTGCTATCGTTCCACCTTCCTTCCACAGACCCTTCCATTTCTCATTTCCATTGAACAGCCTGCCAAGCAGGAGGATGACTGGCAACGCCGCAATCGGCAATATCGGAATCAGAATAGCGAGTTGACTTGCATCCATATTCATCACCTCAGTGCTTGAGCAGCTTCACCTCATCGAGTGAAATCGTCTCATGTTGGGAATACATTGCAAGGAAGATGGCCAATCCAATCGCCACCTCTGCAGCAGCGATAGCGATTGCGAACACGGTGTAGACCCAACCTGTTGCATCACCATGCTGAGCGGCTCCGGCAACGAAATTCAGATTGACAGCATTGAGAATCAATTCGATACACATCAGAACGATGATGGCATTCTTGCGAGTGAAAGCACCCCACAGTCCGATACAGAACAGAACGATGCCCAGAGCGGCTACCCAGGATGGATCGATCATCAGTTCTCACCTCCTTCATCCGT
The DNA here is from genome assembly GCA_937897005.1 of uncultured euryarchaeote. Taxonomy (GTDB): domain Archaea; phylum Thermoplasmatota; class Poseidoniia; order Poseidoniales; family Poseidoniaceae; genus UBA226. Next base: position 1,486 of record CALCOQ010000184.1, on the reverse strand, counting down.
CTCCCAAAGGAGATTGACCTTGCGCTCATCTCTGACAAGATAGGCTGCGCCAACCATTGCCATCGCCAATAATGCACCCAGAACCAGCAGACCAATGGCCCAATCGACCAGAAGGCTTTCAGCCAACTGCGAGGTTGTTGGTGGACTAGGTGCTTCTGAATCCCAAACACTGTGCTCCAGAACAACGGTCATCAGGATGAGGCCCATGAAAATGATTCCAAGTCTGGTGAGGATACTGAGTAGTTTCATTCGAAATCCCCCTCTAGAATCTGCCGTCTGGTTAACATTATTCCGAACAACACGACCAACATCACGCTGGCCAGATAGACGAGGATCTGAACGACTGCGAGGAATTCAGCCGACATCAGAATGAATATTCCTGCCACAGCCATGAATGAAAAAATAAGATACATCATCGAATGAGCCACGCGCTGAGCATAGACCAAGCCGAATGCTCCTGCCACCGCAATAGCGGCCAGCAGAAAGAATACTCCTGTTTCAGCAATTGAGGATGCATCGGTCATTCTCAAGCCTCCGCTTCCTTCGCTGCAGCTCTGGCTTTGGCCTTCTCTCGCTTTTCCTTCTCTTTCTTGGCACGCTTGGCAAGGTCTGCATCCACCGCTTCCTGATGTTCATTCACCAATACTCTGGTACGACCTGCATCGAACCACAGGTCCTGTCGTGAGAATCCAGACATTCCATCATACTCATTGGTCATGAAGAAAGAAGTAAAACTGCAAGCCTCCATGCAAAGGCCACAGAACATACAACGCCCCATGTCGATACGGCCGGCTACTATCTGGTCATCCGCCACCAACAGGTCACTGCTGTCGACCATCTCTTCGTTTCCAGTGTCATTCCAACGCACCTTGGCACTGGAACCACTCAAGTCGATGACCTCAGCGAATCGATACTCGCTTTCAGGGGTGTCATGAGCGGTGACGGTGTCTCGGGTCAGATGCCGCTCTTTGACACCTTCAACCTCCACCGCAGCCCATCCGCCAACCTCGAGTTCTCCACCGTATCCAGCGTGCTCACCTTCTGCTCCATCGAGAACATCGACCCTCAGTTCGGTGGTCATGTGCAGACAATCGTTCGGACATATCTTGACACATAATCTGCAAGCGGTACAGGTCTCCCAGATGACTCCAATCCTTCCATTGTAGTTACCTGGAACAAAGAGCCACGGCTCCATGTCCTCCAGTCTCTCATATGGATACATTATTGTGACCGGGCGCCAGATGGTTGGTACCAGATCAGATGATTCCCGGTCAGCAGCATATTCCTGTTTGCCTGCATTATTCATCTGACTTCCGCGCACGCGCGCAAGGCTGCCAGGATCGAGCATCCTCTCAGTCTTGTTGTGATAACCATTTGAGAATCTCTTACCAATGACGGGGAAGGTGCGCAATGCCGTCTTCAGCGTCATCCAGAATGGCTTGATGAAAAGATTCCTGAAATTCGGCTTGGCATGTTTGTGTTTCGG
>CALCOQ010000183.1 GCA_937897005.1 uncultured euryarchaeote | reverse complement strand
TTCAGCCACAACCGGAGCAACCCATGCTTCTACTGGATTCATCTTCACCTTTCCAGCGATTTTCCTGTTGGCACAGACTGGCCCTTCAGCGAGGTATCTTGTTGGCGGAGAGGCCTTGATCAGTTCGCCCGATGTATGGCAATTAGCCTTCATCGGAATCATCGCCAGCATGTTCGCAGGTTTCCTTGGAGTCATGTATTTCATCATCTTCAGAAGGGTATGGTTGGTTGAGGACCCCCTCCCATTGCCCGGTTTTGAGGCGACTCTGAAGATGTTGGATATTGCAAGTGATGTCAATGTCGGGGCAGTTGAACATGCTCAAGACTCGCTGAAGAAAGTCGGAGTCTGGACCGTATTGACCATGGGCGCCCTGTTCATCATCGAATATCCACTGATCTGGATGGATGATCGACGAATGGCATTGATGGATTATATGGCAGAGACCTTCACCATCAACGGTTATGGTCTTGCCAATATCTACTCGAGCAGCGTGGTTCATCAACCGGCAGGAGTATACGATTCCGGCCCATATATGGGGCAGTCAAAGCACGTCACTCAATATCCGTACACCTGTGATGGAATCAAGCCTACTGACTCTGACTGGGCAACTAGATTCCCTGAAGGATGCAGTGACCCCGATACGGTCTGGAACCCATTTGCCTACACCTGGGTGGGCGTCTATCTGACTCCCTCGATGCTGGCCATCGGCTGGTTCATGCGCTTGCGGGTTGCATTATTGGTCAATCTTGGAACCATAGTTGGCTGGCTATATCTCGTGCCTCTTGTCATCATTTTCAATTATCCAATCTACGATGCGGGCTTGCAGCAGAATGTTCCAATTCTTGATTATGCAGCAACTACTGGAGAGGCTTCACTTTCGATAATCGCTTGGTCCAAGGTGATTCGTATGATAGCCATAGGTTCCATAGTTGGAGGTGGGTTGTTTGGACTGGTCAAGATGTGGAAGACCTTCGCCACGATCGGTGGAGATATCGCTAATGCATTCCGTGGTGAAGCAGGTCAGGAATACATGCCTGGAAAGGGCTGGTATGAGTGGCCATTGAAGCATATTCCGATATTCATGCTGATAACTGCAGCAGCGATGGTCTTGATATTCGTGGCTGGTGGTTTTGGAGTCATGCCTGCAATCATCTTCGCATTGATTCTGTTGTTCACCACCTTCCTGTTGGGGGCCATTGCGGTCAGGGTGATGGGTGAGACTGGAATCGAACCGGTCAGTGGAACTTCATTCATCGTGTTGCTGATGTTGATGGGATTGTTCCTGACCTTTGATGATGCATTGGGTTTGTCTGGACAAGAGGCGATACTGCTGGGATTGGTTGGAACAACTGTGTTCGGTTCTGCGATATCCATGTCGGGAACCGTTGTTTCAGATTACAAGAACAGTCTTTACATCGGCAATCGTCCATATCACATTTCCAAGGGTAACATCATTGGTGTGGTTCCCGGATGTATTCTTGGAGCAGGAGTTGCAATCTTCCTGTCAAAGATGTTGGCTGACGGAACGATTGATCTGGCCGCACCACAAGCCAATGCCTTTGCCACTTTCACCGTACTCCTTTCTGAAGGACAGGGGGATATGATGCTGCTGAGTCTTGGGTTCCTGCTGGGAGCCTTTGTTGAATGGTCGACAGGAATGGGCACCTCATTCGGTCTTGGAATGTATCTGACTGTCCCACATACTCTGCCGATGCTGATCGGTGGCGGGGCTCGTGATTATTGGGAGGCCAAGCGATTGAATCCAAAGATCGACAAGATACGTGAGAAGGAGGGTGCTGTGGTGGCAGAGAAACGCAGAGCTCTGATATTGCTCGGGACTTTCATGATCGCAGCCGGATTGCTGACAGGCGAAGCCTTCTTCGGAACTGAATCATCGGTCTTTGCCTTCGTTGATACCATTGGTTATGAGCCACCTACTTATGAAGAATTAGAGATTGATGGATTAATGGCCACAGTGATGACCGATGTCGGCAACCCCGCGTACGTTGATATGTGGTTCTCAAACATCAATGCCCCAGGTTGCGAACTCTATGAAGGTGCAGGAGAAGGTGAATGTGGTTCGGTCATCGGTAGTTCATGGCAGTATCTCCGCCTCTTCGGCTTCCTTGGTCTCAATGTGTTGATGGGTTGGCTCATCTTCGTATTGTTCAAGCGA
>CALCOQ010000182.1 GCA_937897005.1 uncultured euryarchaeote | reverse complement strand
TCCAGATCACCATCACCATCGACATCCCCCCATTTGACATCATAGGCGTTCATTGTGCTGGAACTCTCCCAATCGGCAGAGGATGAAAGTGTACCAGCATCGTTGAGGAAGACCTGAAGATTATCACCCAGATTCGCTACTGCTAGATCCACATCACCATCACCATCCATATCACCCCATGCAAGCGCTGTGGAGTCGAGTTCATCCGAACTCTCCCAAGTGGGGTCCGATTCTAAAGTACCGCCACGATTCAGATACATCTCAACAGGTTCTTCACGGTTGGCTCTGACCAGATCCAAACGACCATCGCCATTCAAATCACCAAGTTCTACAGAGTAGGTGTTTCCATAATTGTTAGGCTCCCAAGATGCTGTTGTTTCAAGCCCTCCCTCGTTGTTAACAAAAATCTCCAAAGTTTCTGGGATGTTGCAGCAACCATGTCCTGCAATTAAATCGTAGTCTCCATCTCCATCAATATCACCCCATGCTAGGGCATTGTTCCTGCCTGAGCTTTCAGATGAAGACCAAGCAGGTGAGTCCGCAATCTCACTACCAGAGTTGATGTAGATGTTTACATCACCTTGTCCGAGAGCAACGTCCAAGTCGCCATCACCATCGGCATCTCCTAAAGCAACTGAACCGGCAGAAGAACTTGAGGGTGACCAATTGCTGTCAGCAGTAGTACTCAATCCTGAAGCACTGTTGTAAAACACTTGAGGCGCAGCATTTCTGTTCGCCACCACAATATCTGGATATCCATTTCCATTCATATCTGCAACTGCGATATCCTGTGTTTTCTGTGAATCAGAACTGGTCCATCCTGCTGTCGATGACATGACACCATTGTTGTTGAAGAAGACCTCATTTGCAATTGCAAACGAACTATCACCATTTCCCACAACCAGGTCAAGATAACCATCATCGTCGATATCTGAGAATTTCAATGCTGAGGTTCGTTGAGAAGAGGGGCTCCTCCAATCATAGGAGGAAGAAAAATTGCTTCCATCATTCAAATAGATGTAATTATAGGACAGCGTACCTAAGGCAATATCCAGATCTCCATCCGCATCGACATCTCCTAGGGCCACAGATTTGGTTGTGTGAGATGACGGAGAAGACCAATGGGAAATATCGGAGAGAGTACCATTATTGTTCAGGTAAACCTTGTCTTTTGCTCCAGACGATTGACTGTTCATGAATCCAATAACAAGATCAAGGTCACCATCTCCATCAATATCACCAAGTGCGAGGTCTTCAGCATACAATGATTCTGGGCTCTCCCATGTAGGAGAGGTATCTGCAATGAATCCTTGTGAATCAGAAGTGCAGTTTGCCATTGGGACGAAACACGTGGTCGCATAAGCGAAAGGAATCGCGGGGTCAAGTGGATGGCTGTCGAGAGAATTTGATGTTCCATCTCCGTCCCAATCCGAGGTTGTGACTTCGATTTGATGTGGTGGTTCCCACCATTCTCCACTGACCAGATGATAGCCACCACGACTCTGATTGCCAACATCATAGGATTGCGCATACATTGATGGTGGCAGTCCATCGGGCTCCATCGATTCACCGATATCATCGGGATCATCGATTAGAGTTTGACTCAATATCTGCACCAATGTCGATAGAAGCAACATCACTACGATGCCTCTTGCCATCAGGGTCTTTCGGTCGTTTTCAGGCTTGTTCATGGTCACGGAGACGCGGCTCATGTCCTTGACAGGTCGCGGGAGGATGAAAAAACACTCGGCCAATCGAGACTTCACTCACCTATGGTGAGTGAGTCTTTTTTCACTCTTCTTCTGTAGCACTTACTGCTTCTGCACGACTGGCCAATCCGAAGCGCTCCAGGCGCTCGACGATCTCAGCCATCACCCACTCCGCTTCGAGTTGGTCCATGTCGCAGTATAGGCGCTCATCACCCATCAGTAGGGTCAAGCGTCCGCCTTTTGCCACGTCGAGGTCTCGGAAATCCGCCATCGGCCAACTACGAGAAGGCATGCTGACCATGCCCATGAACTTGGGAATGACGTGAATCTTTTCTTTGGTCAGCCGCACATCATGCTGTGATTCAAACATACCATTCTTCATGGTGATTATGATACAGATTCCGAGGACAGCCAGTAATGGGAGGAGGAAGACCAACCACCAAACAACTTGACTGGTTCCGGGAGCCACTGCGGAAACTGGGATGCCTAACAACAGACCAAGGACCGAGACGCTCCAGAAAGTCCATTTGGTTCCATCTCGAAT
>CALCOQ010000181.1 GCA_937897005.1 uncultured euryarchaeote | reverse complement strand
CTTTGGACCTGCAAGGGCGGGGACAACTGTTGAAAGGTCCAACTCCAGCACTGAAGTGAAAGAAGGTTCAGGGTCGGAAGCGGAATACCATAGGTGATTGCCCTTGCAGTAGGCCTCAACATTCGCTACCTTGTCCTCATCTCTACCAGACAGACGCATGTATTCCAGGGTGGTCTCATCAACTGGGAAGAAGCCACAGGTGGCACCATATTCTGGAGCCATGTTGGCGATTGTGGCACGGTCTGGCAGAGAAAGGGCCTGCATTCCCTCACCAAAGAACTCGACGAAGCATCCGACGACTCCATGTTCGCGAAGCATCTCAACGATCTGTAATGTCATGTCGGTGGCGGTGACACCTGGGTTCAAACTACCCTTGAGTCTGAATCCAACCACATCAGGAGCCAACATGTAGATCGGCTGGCCCAGCATCACTGCTTCGGCCTCAATTCCACCAACTCCCCAACCAAGAACTCCAAGTCCATTGATCATGGTGGTGTGGCTATCGGTTCCAACAAGGGTATCAGGCAACCAGACTCCATCCTCTTCGCGTGCAACAGTGGCTATCCACTCCAGATTCACCTGATGGACGATACCTCTTCCGGGCGGCACCGCCCTGAAATCGGAAAGACTCTGCTGGCCCCATTTGAGAAACTTGTAACGCTCCATGTTACGTTGATATTCTATCGCGAGATTCCGCTCTTCAGCATCTTCGAACAAGCCAGAATAATCCACCTGTACTGAGTGGTCGATGACCAGATCAACCGGAACCTGTGGATTGACCTTGGCTGGGTCTCCTCCAAGTTCAACCATCGCTTCGCGAAGAGCAGCCATATCGACCACCGCTGGAACTCCAGTGAAATCCTGAAGGATGACGCGGGAAGGCATGAATGGAATCTCACCTCTCGCAGCATCAGGTTTCCAACCTGCGATGTTCTCAACATCCTCATCTGTCACCAGAAATCCGTCACAATTGCGCAATGCTCCTTCCAGCAGGACCCTGATGCTTCGAGGCAGAGCCGCGATGTCGCAGAAATCCTCCACCACCGACAGCGAAACCAACTTGCCAGTTGAGCCATCGGACAGGGTGAAGTCCTTGAGCGCATCTTCCATGAAGCGGGCGACTCGACCTGAACGCATCAAGATGACGCTCAACAGTCCTCAGAACAGATTCCAGAACATCAGGTAATACAATACTCCCCTGCTCTCTGAAGAATCGATATCGATACTGGTGATAGTCATCTCTCGAACCGGTTTGTCGCCATTTCCGGTCTCAATCTGCCCCATGGCATCGATGAGTTCCATACCCTCAGTGACCTGTCCAAACACGGTATGAACACCATCCAGATGCGAAGGTGGAACAGTGTTGCCATCTTTGTCAACGATGTAGAATTGACTACCACCTGTATCTGGCGGACTGGTCTTGGCCATAGCCAGACTCCCCGGTGCATGCTTCACTCCATTATTGACTTCGTCAGGAATGGTCCAGGCACTCATTCCCGCACCTCCACAATTTGAATCGGAAGATGCTTCTCCATTACATAGTCCATGGAATTCATACGCATATCCACCTGAACCATCCTTGCCTTCAATATCACCAGTCTGTAGCATGAAACCATCAATGACACGATGGAATCGGACTCCGTCATAATTTCCTGCTTCTGCATGGTCCAACCAGTTCTGGACAGCGATTGGAGCCTCGTCATAGTAGAGTTCCAGAGTTATCGTATCTTTGTGCAATGTTCCGCTATCGTCAGTCCACTGAACATGCATGGTGGCGGTATGATCGAAACTCGCCTCGGTCAGGGTTCCATCTGAGATGACCTTGACCAAAGCCAAAGCGCCAAGGAGTATTATTGGCAAGGCAATGATTCCGAAAAGTGTTGGAGTTCCGTCATCTATCATCTTGGGGATTAATCTCTCCCTCACACCCTCTGAAGTCATCTCTCCTTGAAGTCCTTCAAGACCAACTCGGGCATCCTTGAACTTGGGATCAATCTTCAGCGCTTTCTGATAGTGCTTGTTGGCCTCTCTGTATGCTTTATTGAGACCGCTTTCTGCTGCTATTCCCTTCTTGCAGTCACCCGCAAGTTTCCAGGTCATCGCGTGCTCGCCCTTCTCATCGAGAAGACGTAGATTCTCCAGAGCAGAATCAAATTCACCATCTGCAATCGACTTCTCCGCAGCCTTCCAACCCTCCTCAAGTTCAGCACTCGCCATGGTATCTCCGAACTGCCTACCCATTTTCAACGCGTCGAACCCTGAGATTCAAATTTCGCCGCCTGACAGCCGCCCTTACAGGGCGGCAAACCAATACGTTGAATAGGCTCATTATCACCCCGATGCGGCAAGAACAGGGTCTTGAACCCGACAAGGAAGGAAACCACATGGACACCATCGTCAATGATTTCAGCATTAACATCGCAACTGCAAATGGAACAGGCTCCCAGAGTGCAAATCTGATTCTGCTCCAAACCATGGCTGACATGGGAGTGAATGTCAGTGGAAAGAATCTCTTTCCCTCAAACATCTCTGGTCTTCCGACTTGGTACATCATCCGCGTATCTGACGCTGGATATCAAGCTCCTGCCGACCGTACCCACATTCAGATAATGATGAACAAAGCAACCTGGGAGAAGGACATCGAAGCCTGTGAACCGGGCACCCTGATAATCTACAATTCCGATGCCAAGTTGCCTGTCGAAAGAGATGATTGTTTATTGTTCCCAGTTCCAATGACCAAGATGGCTCGGAGCCTACATCCAAAATTGGCCAGGATGATTGCCAACATCGTCTATGTTGGAGTCATCGCCCACCTCATCGATCTTGATGATGCAGCCATTCTCTCGGCACTCAACAAGCAATTCAAAGGCAAGGCCAAGGCGATTGACCTGAACAGTCAGGCAGTTATCATGGGTAGAGAATATGCAGCGGAGAACTTCGGTGATGAGCGTGGCAGATATCGAATAGAACATCGAGAGGTCGATGAAGATTCATTCATGATCGAAGGGAACGAAGCTCTAGCCTTGGGCTCGATCTTCGGGGGTATGACGACTCTGGCTTGGTATCCAATAACTCCCTCTTCCTCAGTAGCAGAGAGCGTCATCGAATGGGTACCTAAACTGCGAAACAACGCCGATGGTGAAACAACCTGTGCAATCATTCAATCTGAAGATGAATTGGCAGCAGTAGGAATGATCATCGGCACAGGCTTTGCTGGAGGAAGAGGTATGACCTGCACCAGTGGACCTGGTATCTCTTTGATGTACGAGTTCATCGGCCTGTCTTATTTCGCAGAAATCCCCTGTGTGATATGGGACATCAACAGAGCCGGCCCATCAACCGGACTACCCACCAGAACTCAGCAGGGAGACTTGACCATGCTCTATGAAGCAAGCCATGGGGATACACAATTTCCAGTACTCATACCAGGAAACATGGAAGAATGCTTTGAATTCGGATGGCGGGCTTTCGACGTGGCAGAAAGGCTACAAACACTTGTGTTTGGATTCTCAGACTTGGATCTAGGAATGAACAAATGGCGGTGCAATGGATTTGAGTATCCTGATGAGCCACTCGACCGTGGAAAGGTGATTCGCACTCAAGAACAATTGGATGCAATCGAGAATTACGGCCGTTATCGCGATGTCGATGGCGATGGAATCTGCTACCGAACACTACCCGGCTCTGGCCTTGACCCGATTCTATATCGTGGAACAGGACACGATGAAGATGGTGTCTACTCAGAGAAACCCGACGTCTACGAGAAGAACATGTCTAGACTGAAAAGGAAGATTGACAATTCACGAACATGGTTGCCTCAACCAATTCTGCGCGAAGAGGTTGAACAAGAAGTTGGAATCATCTACTATGGAAGCATGGAGAACACGATACAGGAGATTGATGATATCCTTGAGTCAACGGGAATGATGGTCTCGCAATGTCGAATCCGTTCATTGCCACTATCGCCAATTGCAGAAAAATTCGTCAGAGATCATGAAACCACCATAATTCTAGAGATCAATCGAGATGGACAGATGTACGGTATCCTGAGAAAGGAATTACCTATTGAACTGGTACCTAGAGTTCACAGTGTTGCATACTCAGATGGATTGCCACCACGAGCCAGACTCTACGCTGAGAAGGTAATGGAAGTGCTGCGCGAAGTAGGTGCCACTGAGGAGGTGTTGGCATGACCATCAAACTGAACGTCATCAACCTGCCCAAGGATGACTATCAGGGTGGAAAATCATCGCTCTGCCCAGGATGTGGCCAT
>CALCOQ010000180.1 GCA_937897005.1 uncultured euryarchaeote | reverse complement strand
TTCTCTTCTGCCGTCTCTGACTCAATCGTATAGTCAGTCTCGCTCGCTGGGTTGTCCACCATGCTGCTGAATGGCATCAATGCCATCAAAGCACAGAGGAGCAGGGCGCTAAAGAGCCCTCCCCAGATTGTTGTCTTCTTCATGTTGTTTCCTATCATATTGTCATCAACCCCAAAATACGGACTGTATGTGAGCCTCCGGAGAACTTATCTCACTTATGAGCATTGGGGTACAAATTGTTTTAATTATCGTGATACGGCGTGCGAATATACGAAGATTCTGAACTGGACATTACAACCTGTTGGAACAGATGATTTGTTATTTACAATACACTTAAACAGAAGCCGCGCTGAGACGGGTTTCTTCTCCATTCTCATGAGATGTGCTCAATCTGACTCAATCATCGCCGAAACATCTCTGTTGAATAAATCTCGGACAATCTTTGAGCCTCAAAAAAATAACACAGGAACTTCTACTCAATGATCACTGATGAAATATCAGATTCAGACCCCCAGCACACAAGGATTGATTCCTCAACTCCAGGAAATGGATGAATATCCCATTCTGGAGATTCCAATGAAGATGCCTGAATGTATTCAAAGGTGCGAGATAGATAGATGGGATGTGCTGAGATTGACGAATCGGTCAACGTAAACTCCTCCCCTTGAAAAAGATAGATGCTGATTCAACATGAGAGCGAATGGAAACATCGAACTGTCAGCGTACAACCCGGAGAAGGGATACGTTGCCGACGGGACAACAGCCCCGCCGGCTGCTCTGCATGTAGCAGAGCACCTATCTCGTTTCTTCAGCTATCGAAGTTGAGGGAGGGATCAGTAATCCCATTCCTTGCCTTCGCCACCCTCGCCACCACGGCTGAGGATGAATGCTCCGATTCCGAATGCAACCACAACGATGCCGATTATGACACCCCATGCCCAAGTTGGCACAGACTGTTCTGCTTCGACGTCCTCGCCAAGAGTTCCACCATCGCCACCATCGCCACTGGAACTACCCCAGCGGGTGATGGTAGTGCTGGCATCGGTAGCCAGAATGTTTCCAGCATCGTCCACAGCATAGATTGCGAAGTGGTAGACCACCTGGGTGGTGTCGCCAGGCTTGGTGACATCGACCGATGCATCCGCCTTGTCAGCGGCTACACAGGCAAGATCCTCTGGAGTCAATTGTGCAGCGGTGAACACTCCATTCTTCCAGCAAACGTGGAAGGATTCAGCATCACCAGCACTGGTGGTGCTCAGAGCGATGGTCCAGGATGCGCTTCCGTTGGTGACCGCTCCGAAGTCAATCACTGGTGCAGGGTCAACCTGTGCATCAGCTGTTGCGCTGAAAGTACCAACATTTGCATTTGCTCCATTGGCGTTGACTACACTCACTGTGACATTGAACACCTCACCGTGATCACCACTGATGATGTGCTGAGTGGCATCCTTGGTCAGTGTGCTGCAAGTATCTGCGGATGTGCATATTCGAACTGAATCACTTGCAAGCAGGTCCGCTCCATCATTGGACAGATTCCACTTGACTGCGATGTCTCCACCAGCCAGATTCTCTCCCCATGCGGCGGAGATACCATTGTCTGGAACTTCTCCAGTGTCTGCTGCAACGTTGAAGATAGCAAGACTACCTGAGTACAAGGTTCCTCCAGCTCCGGCTCCATTCCACTCGAATGACATGTTGGTCGAATCCGCCTGTACGGCATCTGCATCCAACAAGGTCCAGCCCTGACCTGACAACTCGTAGTAGAGGCTGTAATCCTCACCCACGCTTCCAGGGAAGGTGACTGTCAAGGTCTGATCCAGAACGTCTGCAGCATCCTTGTGTACCAGTAAGACATCCAGAACATACATCGAATCCGCCTGATTGGAACCCAGCATCACGCCAGTGACTGCGGTACCATCAGTGACATTGATTGTAAAGTCTGATGCTGCAAGGTATGTCAGAGCGTACTGCACTGAAACTGCTCCATCGCCAGATGAACCGGTTGCGACTCCAACATTCCAGACAGTCAAGTCGTGGCTGGCAGAATCCTCTCCACCGTGCGGATCGGTCACGGTCACCGAGACTGGAAGGACGGTTGCCCAT
>CALCOQ010000179.1 GCA_937897005.1 uncultured euryarchaeote | reverse complement strand
TGAAATTACCGAGGAGGCAAGGGATCGAGCGAAGTTCGCAGGCTCCGTTCTAGATGATTCATTGATTCACTCAAGTTGGGATGAATGCATGCGGGACATCGGTCTAGTGATTGGAACCAGTGGAAAGAGAGAGGGAGGGCCCAAGACCTCCTTCCGTCATTTCCTGCCATTGGACAAGGTCTCTGTGAAGGCCATGGAGCACGGTGGCAAGGTAGCATTGGTCTTTGGCGGAGAAGGTGTTGGATTGACTACACCTGAACTCGACCGCTGCGACTTGTTGGCCACCATTCCTACTTGGGAGGGTTATCCGATATGCAATCTTTCACATGCCGTTGCACTGATGCTCTATGAGATGAGTAGAACGATGAACGCAATTCCTATGGAGACTCCTCTCGATGGAGGCACGCGGCGAATCCTTGAGCGCTCGATAGTGGAATTATCAGAATCCTTGTCGATGGAGGGGGCGAAGTCAAGAATGACTCAGCAGACCTTGAAGCGCACCATTCTCAGAGGATTGCCCAGTGATGATGAGGCTCAGCAACTGATAGGTGCTTTTGTTGAAGCCACCACTGCGATGCAGAAGGTCTCAGATGATGAGAATTGGCAACGAGGAAGGCGAAGGCGAATAGAATCTCAGGATTGAGGTCTCCATGAGGCCCATGATTTAGGAGTCTCTCTGACATGCATTGCAGCCAGCCTCAATCGATTGCCGTACGCACTCTTGAAGTGTGGAGAGACCTGATCAAATGCCCATTTGGCTAGATTTTCCGCTGTTGGGATGAATGGCAACGCTACAGTTCTATGTTCATCACCCATTGATTGCAGAGCATTCATGCATTCAGAATCATTTTCATAGACAAGGAATGCGTGGTCCACGACATTGTGAATATTTTCCGTCAGAATCATGGATACCTCAGAGAAATCGATCAACATCCCTTCATCCGAAACACCTGGAACAGACACAACATCACCCTCAAGTTCAGCTTCCCAACGGTATCTATGGCCATGAAGGTGCTTACATTTTGAACTGTGGTTTGGGACTCTATGTCCTGTATCTGTCTCTATCCATCTCCTGATGCTGGTACTCATATTTTCATCTCCGCTTCTCGTTGTAAGGCGTTATTCAGAACTATCTCCCACTCCTCGACGTATTCCACGGGGTCCACTCGGCCGATTGCGTGGAAAGCAAGAATTCGTTCAATATCAGCACCGGACCTACCCGATGCCCTCCCCTGGGAATCAGGGTTGTAGGAAGTGTTGGTATTGCTGAAGACTATGTCAAAATCAAGACCGAGAGCATCGCAAGAAACAATGGAATCTCGAAGGATATGTTCCTTGTCATGATTCATGTATGGCAGGTTGAATGAAACTCTCTCACTTTCCCAGTTTCCCGTTTCAAAGGCCTTGGCAATAGCGGCATAGAACTCGGGTCTACAGTCAGGGTAGATGGCATGGTCTCCAGAATGGACTCCAAGAGCGATATTGACCTCTCCATTTTCCTTCAACGCGATACTCAAGGCATACCCATAGAGAATAGAAGCGAAGATTGCATTCCGGTTAGGCACAACAGTCTGTTTCATCTGTTCTTCCTCGTAGTGCCCCTCTGGAATATCCTGCTCAGTGCTAGTGAGGGCTGAGTGAAAGATTCCCATCGCACTTGACAGGTCCGAGATCTGATGCTTCACATCATATCCCATTTCACTTAGATACTTGATATTCGCTTTGGCTCTAGCCAGTTCGATGTTGTGCTTTTGGCCATACTCAAATGACAGGCAAGATACTTCGTTGCCCTTGGCGAGTAGGTGCAGTAATAGACCGGTAGAGTCCATTCCACCACTGAGTGCCATCACTGTTCTTTTCATCAGTCAACCCCCATCCATTTGTGAATCTGCAGACTGAGACGCCAGCGGGGATTCTGCTTCACCACTTTTTCAGTCAGGGTGAAATTTCTCCCATTCCATTCGACTGATTCCGATTCGATGTAGCATGGTTGAAGAAACAAGTTGGCAAAACCACCTTCAAGTTCATCATACATCTTCAGGTCCTGTCCACAGTACACCACTTTCAACTCATTTCCAGTCCTTTGTTTGATGGCGATATCTGGATAGAGTTGGTCCTTGGGGGAGATGCAAATCCAATCCACCAATCCCTCAGGAATCTCAATGGTCCCATTACTCTCAATCGCCAAATGGAATCCCCTTTTGCGCAGACATCTTGAGAGAGGCCACAGGTTCTGTAGGGCTGGTTCACCACCAGTCAAGATGACATTTTTACTCGGCCATCGACTGATTTCAGCAATGATGTCGATGACCGTCATATCGTTCCACTCATCGAATTCAGTATCGCACCATTCACAGCGGAGATTACAGCGTCCGAAGCGAATGAATATCGACGATTCACCAGTATGGGCTCCTTCTCCCTGTACTGAATTGAAAATCTCGACGACTGGATAGATCGTAGCCAGATCTGAAGGTTCATCTCCATCTACGATTCCGCCACCAAGAGTGCAGGTTTCCATATCCAGTCCTCAGTTTGATAGTGGCGTGCTTCTGATTAGTTGCATCAATTCAGTTCTTGCTTCTGGCTTGTCGAAAAAAACTCCACGCATGGCACTGGTTGTCATCACTGCATTCTGCTTTCGAACTCCTCTACACATCATGCAACCATGGCGTGCCTCGATTATCACAGCGGCACCCAATGGTGAAAGATACTGCTCGATATCGTCGGCAACATCCTTGGTGATGCGCTCTTGATTCTGAAGTCGCCGAGCGTGCATATCGACCAGACGTGCCAATTTACTGATACCAACGATCTGCTTGACAGGTATGTATGCAACATGAGCGCGACCATTGAATGGTTGCAAGTGATGTTCACAGGTAGAGTTGAATTCGATATCTCTGAGCAACACAATCCCATCATAACCTTCGGAGTTGAAAGTGGATTGTAACACATCCTCGGCATCACCATCATAGCCATTGAAAATCTCATCCCATGAATCAATGACCCTTTGAGGAGTCTTGCTCAACCCTTCCCTGTCCGTGTCTTTCTCAAGGTAGGACAGCAGAGTTCTCACCGCATTTTCGGCCTGTTCACGAGAACTCATTCCATTCCCTCCACCCTTCCATGCCTAGCATCGACCTGGTCAAGGTGATCCAACATCTTACGGCATGCAGTCCTGATGGCATCGGCAAGACTGACGAATTTCTTTTCATCACCTACGTGACACTTGAGGTCATCAAGCAACTCACTAGGCATATCGAGACTTATTTTAGGCATGTTTCTGGCTGAATGGGGTCCTCTATAAGTATTCTTGTAGTAATACTAGGGTAATATTAACTTCTGTAATTCTCAATCTTTTCATCCATCTCTGGATAGTTAGTGCTGATTCTGAGCGCCCTAGTAATCAACTGATCTAACTGCATCTGAATTTCATCATCAGAGACTTCC
>CALCOQ010000178.1 GCA_937897005.1 uncultured euryarchaeote | reverse complement strand
GCTACCGGCCGCTGCTGTCACTCGACCTGAACAGCGATGCCGACGACGTCGAGACTTTCTGCAGGGGCGTCGAGGAACTGATAGCCTCACATGATGGGACCACCAAGAAGGAAGACTCATTTGCCAAAGTCAGCGCCATTAACAACGAGAGCATCGTGGTATCGCTCAATCTCTACTGGAGCGAGGGCGGTGAGTTGGAGCGCAATGGTAAGGAAGGCCTGCTGCTCGACATCGCTCGTTTGGCCAAGCAGAACGGGCTCAGTTTCCATGACCCTCGCGTACGAACTCCACGCGATTAATCACTTCACTAGGTAGGGTCCGGACACACAAGCGTCTACTCCCAGACTTGGCCCATGGTCGAGAGTCAGTGTCGGTATCGGGCCAACGTCTCTATGGATAAAACAGGCATTATGGCTTGTTTTTGGTGATTATTGCGGTATTTTGTCCTTTCCTTATATGGTGTCAAGGTACAATGTACATTTGTCCGGCGGCAAGAGGTGATTTGGATAGGATTTTTTGGTAAATTGTTTATGGTGATAGTAGGATTCGCAGTAGGCGGCCCAGTTGGCGCTCTAGGAGTATTGAATGTAGTTAATGAGAACATACCCCCTGGTGGGTATGAAGTAGCAGCCACCATGGTAGTGATTGTTGAATATTGGTTGGCTAGACATAATTTCTCCCAGTAATGGACGTGATGATTTACCACCCGTCCTCCCTTGATGGCCTTCATGTATCGTCTCTCATTCTTGGTCAGCGAGGGTCTGTTCTGCGTTCTGCTCAGATTTGACTCGATCCAGGGTCTGGAAGCACAAGCGTCCAGCATTCGCTGGCTAATGATTGAGTTCATGAGATCCACTATGGAGACTCGACCTCCAAAGATATCGAGATGTTCAAGGCTGATATCCTCTCCACTACCATTGGGGATGTAGCAAAGTGTCCATCGAGGTGTGTTCAAACTGCTTCAGCCCGCGGATTTCACCCTATATGGGATATGAGACTGGAAAGCGTTTCATCTGTCAGGATTGTGAGTGCATCAGCGTAGTGACTATCGAATTCGAAGACATTGAAGCCTTGATCAAATTTCTACAGGAAAAAGATGATTCTTGATTGAAGATAGATATATGGCTGGTGAGAATATAAGGAGATGTGCACGGGCAAGCAAACATGGACGCAAGTCTGAGTTCACATCTGAAGAGAGGTGAGGTTGATTTCGTTCTCTTCACCACTAGAACCTGTCCATATTGTGTCAAGGCGAAACAGGTATTGAACCGTAATGGATTTTCATGGAAGGAGTACAATGTTGCCAAGACCAGATCCGTATATTCTCTGGTAGTGGCAGAGACAAGACTCAGAACTGTGCCAGTCGTATTTGATACACGAGGCGAAGAACCTGTTTTCGTAGGTGGCTGTGACGACCTTGCTGCATTATTGCGAGCCGAATCATCACCTCCTGCAAAGAATGGAGGGCTGTTCGGATTTCTTCGTAAGAAGAGATGAGGGGCTCGTTCATATCCGTGTGCGTTTTCGGTATTGCGTTGACATGAGTGAGTCTTTGGTCGATGAAGACATCTGCAAGGCCCAAACCTTGCCTGCTGAAGTCTACCAGCGTTCACCCCCGAAGGAGATGTTTGTACAGAGCCCACAGTTCGCTGCCCATTCTTCTGAGTTTTCGGCCCACAATCTCCTTCCATTGCCACGAATGGAGCGATTGTTGAACCAGAGTATGTTGTTAGTAGGGCCTGAACCACGATGTTTCTCCAATGTATGTACTCACAGGGCGATGATCCTTGTCGATGAGTCATCATCCAGAGAACAGATACAATGTCCATATCATGGCAGAACCTTTGCTTTGGATGGAATATGCAAGCATATGCCGAAATTTGAGGAGGTTGAAGATTTTCCTTCAATGAAAGATCACCTGATGGAGTATCGCATCGATTCATGGCAAGGCCTGAATTTCATTGGTGAGGGTCCGGGATTGGAGCTCTTCAAACAGAAGATGTCTTGGTTTCCTTTTGCCGAATGTGTTCATGAACCTGAACTCGACCGTTCATACGAGATCAAGGCCAATTGGGCCTTGTACGTTGACAATTATCTTGAGGGT
>CALCOQ010000177.1 GCA_937897005.1 uncultured euryarchaeote | reverse complement strand
TGCGCATTTTCTCCAATCAGGCATCTTTCCAATATTGCACCAGAACCAATCCTTGCCCCTTGCAGTAGAGTTGTTTGCGAAATGACACTGTCCCGAGAGACCTCAACGCCACTGGAGAACATATTGTATTCTCCACGTATGCAATCCGCTACCTCACCGTCAGCGAACCAAGAGCCTTCAATCGACGAACCCGAAGCAAAACGCCCATTCTTGATCACAGCTTCAACAGCGGCGTTCCATGACTCTGGTGTTCCTGCATCGATGAAAAATCCCTCAAATGGGAAACCGCCGAGCTCCCCTCTTTCTGCGAGGCCAGGAAACACTTCCCTCTCAAGGCTGAATTTACCTTCTGGCATCAATTCGAAAATCTCTTCCTCGAGTATGTATGAACCCGCATTGATGAGATTACTGAACACCTCATCAGAGGTGGGTTTCTCCTTGAAACGACTGACCCTGTTGTTTTCATCAATTCCCACAATACCAAATCGTGTAGGCTCATCGACCTCCCACAGAGCAAGAGTCCCGATCCCTTTCATCCTCTCATGCTGAGCGGCCATTGCAGAGAAATCCAATGAACTCACCACATCACCATTGAAACAAGCAAAACGACCGCTGACATGGTCGATACAGTTCTTCAATGCACCACCTGTGCCCATTGGTTCATCCTCTGGTAGAATCACAACTTCGAACGGTAATTCAATTGAAGAGAAATATTGTCTCATTTCCTCTACCATGTATCCAGCAGCTATCACCACCTGATCGACCAGATTCTCTGGCACTGTAGAAACCACGTGCTCAAGCAATGTCTTATCCAACAAAGGAAGCAATGGCTTTGGAACACTGTTCGTCCACGGTTTCAAGCGGCTGCCAAAACCACCTGCCAGAACGACTACTTGCATTCCCATGTGTTGCTCCATCTTGAAGAGGTTCAAGTCCCTTGTCACTACAACAGTCTGAATCATCGCGATGTTCAAGGATGTCGGCCCCTTGGCAGGGACGGCGAGAATCTTGAACATACACGAATACCAAGGTAAGGCATTGTTTGCAGAGCATGGAGTATTGGTGCAGAGTGGAGTTCATGCTACGAGCGTCGAGGAAGCCATTGCAGGTTGGGAACAACTGGATAGTAGTCTGGTTGCTGTGAAATGCCAGATTCATGCTGGAGGTCGCGGAAAAGGTAGTCTGCATGAGCCTCAGAGCAATGAACTTGTATTACAGGGCGGTGTTCAACTCGCTCGCTCCAGAGACGAAGTCGAATCATTGGCATCCAAGATGTTGGGGAACATCCTGGTGACCAAGCAAACTGGTGCCTCGGGAAAGAAGGTGCAGAATCTCTACGTCGAGGCTGGCTGTGATATCGCACACGAATATTATCTTGCACTTCTAGTGGACCGCGAGAAGAAATCACTCTTGATAATGGCAAGTACCGAAGGAGGTATGGAAATAGAAGAGGTCGCCGAGGAGACACCTGAGAAGATAAACAAGATCTGGGTCGATCCAAGTGCCGGACTGCTTGGATTCCAGATAGGAGAACTGGCTCGTTCACTCGGATTGTCCAAGACTGCTTCACGCTCTTTCTCTGGAATGATTCGCTCTCTGTACAACCTTTTCATCTCCAAGGACTGCTCAATGATTGAGATCAATCCGCTCGTGAGAACAACAGATGATGTCATCGTCGCTCTCGATGCCAAGGTCAGTTTCGATGGAAATGCAGCCTTCAGGCATCCTGACATCTTCGAAGGGTTGAGAGACCTTTCGGAAGAGGAGGGGACTGAGATTCTAGCAGAAGAAGCTGGACTTTCCTATGTCAAACTCGA
>CALCOQ010000176.1 GCA_937897005.1 uncultured euryarchaeote | reverse complement strand
TCCATCTTCAGAAGGAATATCAATCCGGCGAAAAACAACAGAGAGAAGAATATCATCATCCCTGCCTCGTTTCTACGATTATCCCCGACCATCAACATCGCTCCGATGACAAAGGACGAGAGCAGTAACACAGACAACAAGAACGCAGGCCACCATACCAACCAATATGGATTGATTTCATGCCTCCACACCGGTGGGTTCTCAAGATGTATCATCAACAACCAGAGCAGTCCGAGCAGCACCGATAGGAATCCCACAGGACCAGCATGACCAGGAAGCCTCTGTACAGGGATTCTTCCAGAGAATATAGCCAGAAAGCATCCAATCGCCATCAAGATGGTTGGGCCCATTATGGCCAGCATCAGATGCCCTCCAGCACTTGAATCAGATTCAGGTACGGTCAACCAGGATGCCATCACCATCACTGAAGAAAAGATGGTGATCGACCAACCAACCACTGGCCTGTTTCCTTCCTTGCGTGAAAGAGCAAACACCGCCCCTGTTGGAACCAACATCAATGGTATCCAGAACAACAACGCTGCCTTGAGCAGTTCCTCCATGGTACACTTGAGGTTGGTAAGGCTGAAGAAGATTGTCCATTCATCGGCCCGCAGTGTGGCGGTTATTGAGTCAGGGGTTTTCGGCATGCCTAAATACCGGACCTTGGTGGGATGCTCGCTCAGGGTGCTCGAATGGTCAAGATGCCAAGACAAGTGATGCGCTACAGTCCTTCAGCGGGCAAGCATACGCTGCATACCGTTGAGCGTATCAAGAAGAAGCGAGCCAGCGAACTGAAGTGGGGTCAGCGCAGGTTCCGCAGAGTCACAGCTGGATACCGCGGATTCCCTCGTCCAAAGCCAGAAGGTAGAGAAAAACCTACCAAGCGCGTCAACATCCTGTTCCGCTGTAGCGAAACCGGGAAGGCACATAATGCTCCATGCAAGCGCGCCAAGCGCTTCGAACTCATCGATAAGTGAAGTGATTGAAATGAAAAGTGGTTTCCTGAAGGTATCTTGCCGCGACTGTGGTAATGAAGTAGTCATCTTCAAGCGAGCCACCAGCACTATCGCTTGCCGAGTGTGTGGAGCGACTTTGGTTCAACCTGCCGGAGGCAATGCAAAACTGGTCGGATGCACCGTCGTCGAAGCCCTCCAGTGAACGGAGGGAAAGAGATGAGCGAACTCACCTTCCCTGAAGAAGGAGAACTGGTTGTCTGTACTGTTTCAGGTGTCAAGCAGAATGGAGCATATACGAAGCTCGATAATTATGGAGACCTGGAGGGCTTCATCTTCATCGGTGAAATTGCAAGCGGTTGGGTCAAGAACATCCGTGGCTTTGTACGAGAAGGGCAAAGACTGGTCTGCAAGGTAATGCGCACTCGCAAGGATGGGCGCAGTGTGGAGTTGTCTTTGAAGAGTGTATCCGAAGAACGCCGCCGCGACACCATGCAAGCCTGGAAGAATGAACAGAGGGCGAATCAATTACTCAAGGTACTGGGTGAGAAGAGTGGTTGGGATGAAGAAGGTGTCAGAGAGACATCAACTGAATTGATTGAAGCCTTTGGCACCTTGTACTCGGCCTTTGAAGAATCTGCAATAAATGAAGGAGCGATGACCGAGGCTGGTTTTGAAGGAGATTGGATCAAGGACTTCATCGAAATCGCTATTGAAAACATCATCCCACCATTCATCCATATCAAAGGAACATTCACCATAGAATGCCCTACTCCCACCGGTATCGAGGTGATCAAAGAAGCATTACTTGCTGCCGAGTCATTCAGCGATGAAGAAAAAGAGATCAGCGTCACCTGTCATTATGATGGCGCTCCACAATATCGAATCGAGTTGAAGGCTCCAGACTACAAGTCGGGAGAAAACACATGGGATGCCCTGTGTGAAAAGACATTGGCCGTGGTCGAAGATGCCGGTGGAAATGCCAGCGCAATCAGGGAGTGAAACGATGGCTCGTCAAAAACTCCAGCGCTGCTTGTCATGCGGTTCACATGGACTTTCAACCACTTGCCCTGACTGCGGAGAAAGTGCACAAGCGGCAGCACCAATGAAATGGTCTCCAGAGGATCCTCAAGCCGCAAGGCGCAGACAGAGACAAGACGTAGGCAGTGAACAATGGCTTGAAAGCTTGCCCAAGGCGATTGTCAACACTGATTCGGAAGAGGAATGATACCTCTGAACCATACTCCACACCAAAGGTGTGAGCCCGAAGCATTATCCCCCGTCGACAGACAATGAATGGATATGTCCGTCATCCACCACTGGAAGAGCGGTACTGATTGCTTGCCATCACACCGTATCGTGCTCGCAGCGTTGCCGGGTGTAGGTAATGTTGGCAAGTTGATCGTGGACTCGCTGATCGAGGCTGGTCAAGCTGAGATGGTATTACAATTACTACATCCTGCCATGCCTCCACAGGCGAGGCTGGATGAAGATGGATTGTTGACCCCCCCTGGAATCATGTTCCACCACTTTGATGATATCATCATCGTGACTGCGGATGGTCAACCAATGACTCCCGAAGGGCAACATGAATGCGCAATCGAAATTCTGCGGTTGGCACGGGAAGCAGATTCAGAACACGTCGTGGTACTGGCTGGCATGGCAGCAGCGGCTGGTGAAGAAGAGGCTTTCATGGTCTGTTCTGATACTGCTGCAAGACTCGAACTTGAAGGACTAGGGGCCGATATCAGAAGGGACCAACCGAACGGAGGAGTGATTGGGATGGTCGGACTTCTCGCTTCTTTGGGACCAGCGATAGGAGTAAAGAGTTCCTGCGCCATCGCAACAACAGTCGGAGCAAGCGTGGACCCGGTTGCTTCGGACAGACTATTGCGCGCAGTATGTGATTGGTTCTCTCTCGACATCTCACCACCAGGTGCAATTCTGGAACGAATGGCTGTCAACATGGCGATGCTGGAAGGTAAAGGAACCGCTGGAGAAGTGCCTGATCCACTGCTGGAGGATTCATCTCCAATGCTATATTCTTGATATGGTGTCGGCGCAAATCAATTTACCTCACGTCCACTCGGCCTAATGATGGTTCACAAGGCAGAAGGAGCAAGGATTCGTCAAATCGTCCTGCTGAAGATTGCCGGTCCGGTCTTTGTCGTATTCTTCCTCTATGTTGCCACAGCCTTCGCAGTATGGGGTTTTGAGACCGCTCAAAACCGTAATTTCGAAGAAGCGTTCATAGAATCAGGACTCAGCGATGAGGAATACGCGATAAGTGGATGTGACACCTGTCCTCGTGAGCCCAACATCAAACGTGCAGACGATGCCCTTTGGTGGTCCACCGTGACCCTTGGAACCATCGGATATGGCGATCACTTCCCCGTTTCTCTCGGAGGTAGATTGACAGCAGGATTATTCATCATGACCACGATGGTGTTCATCGCCATCGTGCTCTCAGGAATACAATCAGCAGTAATAGATTACAATAGAATGAGGTGGTTAGGAATGACAGGAACAGAATTGGAAGAGCATGTGATAGTATGCGGTTGGAGCAACATCTCCAAAGTCGCAATACCGGAATTGATCGCTGCGGGACGCAAAGTCGCGGTGATCTGTGAAGACCAGAATGAAATAGCGTTGATCAAAGAGTTGGATGAATCGTCTGAAGACCTCTTCATCACGGTTGGAGATACAACTGCTTTGCCTGCATTGGAGCGGGTCAATCACCTCAAAGCACATACAATAATCATCGCCACCTCGGAAGACACCACCAATCTGATCTCAAGTCTGAATGTCAGAGCCAATAACCCAGATGTTCGAATCATTGTCTATGTTCAGAGACCTGAGTTGAGGCAGACATTCTCCGCCTCAGGAGTGACCTATGTCGCTTCACCCTTCGAAATTGGTGGCAGGTTGGTTGCGAGTGCAGCATTTGAACCGGAAGTCGCACTACTGGTGGATACCATGACTTCTGGTCTCTCAGATTGTGACATCCAACAATTCACTGTGACCAAGGAATCTTCAGCAGTGGGAATGAGTGTTAACGAAGTAAGGAAAGACATGATCGCCAACAATGGAGCGCTACTGATAGCCGTGGCTGAAATGAACCCCGATGCGGACGGAGGAGAAGGCTGGGAAGTCAAAGGAAATCCTTCACCAAAGAAGAAGCTCGAATCTGGAGAGATCATCATCTTCATGGGAACTCCTGGAGAGAACCAGGTTGTCTCAGATAGACTCAATGTAAAACAAGGCCGTTGAGCCACCGAGCGCCGAGAGAGAGATTCGAACTCTCGCGTCCAGGGGACAGTGGATTTCGAATCCACCGCAATA
>CALCOQ010000175.1 GCA_937897005.1 uncultured euryarchaeote | reverse complement strand
TGTGCAGGTTGAGCAGGTTGTTGGGCCCACTGTTGTTGTGCAGGTTGCTGCGGCGCCCATTGTTGCTGTGCAGGTTGAGCAGATTGTTGCGGCGCCCATTGTTGCTGTGCAGGTTGAGCAGGTTGTTGGGCCCACTGCTGCTGAGGTTGAACAAAAGTCTGAGCCAAAGCCCCACCACAATTGTAGCAAGCGGCTACACCGGGATTGTTCTGAGCACCACACAGCGGACAGGTCATGATCCTCCAAATGGGATTCTACACTTGAATTAAGCGCCATCCATTCACTCTGGTTGATCCAATACTCCGTCTGGAATCTGAGGGTCCTGTTTTGCCCATAGAAGGTCATCGATACGCAGAACACTGACCGCAGAATCGGTTGCTCCCTTGAGCGCTTGACGAGTGATGCGTAACGGCTCTCTGATTCCTGCTTCATCCATATCTCTGATCGTGTTCTCGCCCAGGTCCAATCCTAACCAATCGGATTGAGATGATGTCTGAGCAGCGGTCAATTCCAACAATCTGGCCAATGAGTCCAGCCCTGCATTCTCTGCCAAGACTCTTGGGATGACCTCCAGTCCATCAGCAAATGCTTCCACCGCCAACTGTTCTCTTCCAGGAATGGTTTCTGCATAACGACGCAGCCGTCGAGCCAGAGCAACTTGAGTAGCCCCCCCTCCGGGTAATAGCCTAGGTTCCTCATGTAATTGGCAAGCAACACCAATGGCGTCTGCAAAACACCGTTCGACCTCTTCCAACATCTCCTCGCTGCTGCCTCTGGTGATCAGAGTCTGTCCTGAATCCTGTGAGCCTTCAAGAATCCAGTGACTGACGTCAGCCCATGATTCCTGTCTGCTGCTATGGAATTCTCCAAGATCTGATTGACTGGCAACATTGGGAGAATGAACCGAAATGGAACCTGTCGCTCTACTGAGGAGTTCCATGTCTTTTCGATTGACTCTTCGATATGCAGTGATTCCAGCAGCCTCCAACAATGAACGTGCTTCGTCATCGATTCCATCTTTACAGGCGATGAGGTCAGCACCTAGAGCCACAACTGCATCCACTTGTTCTTTGAGCAATTCACTCTCCTTGGCACGGAATGCCTCAAGCATCCCTGGCTGAGTCACCTTGAATTTTGCATCCATCACTGTTTGCCTTCGCTCGATACCCCCGTCGATCAACAAGATCCTGCCCGAATCAAGACTTCCCGACATCTCGGGATGAGCAGGTTTCTTGGCGATGACCACACCATTAACCAAGGAACTATCACTGGCCCGTCCACCCTTGTTGGCGAGCACCTTGACCAAAGTTGGGTCTGCCCGAATCTTACCTACCTCCTCAGTCACAATCGCTGCTGCAGCCTTGACTGCAAGCAAGGATATCTTCTCTTGCATGCTCGACTCACCCTTTCCAGCCAAAGCGGTTCGAGTTGCTTGTAACATCTCCTCCTCACTTCCAAGGTCTCTGGAAATCTCTTCCAGGAATATCTGCGACTCAAATTCAGCCATCCTGAACCCACTTGCAATCACTGTGGGATGAACACCTTGAGCAACGAGGTCCCAGGCATTCTGCAACAACTCAGCAGCGATCAAGAGTGTACTCGTGGTTCCATCTCTGGCCACCTTGTCCTGAATACTGCTACTCGATATCATCATTCGAGCAGTCGGGTGTTCAACACGCGCAGCCTCCAACACCGTCACTCCATCATTGGTGACCTGTATCCGGCCCTCCTCATCGAGAAGTAACTTGTCCAGACCCTTTGGTCCAAGGGTGGTTCTGATAGTATTGGCCAGAGCCATCGCCGCTTGCACATTCTTGCGAAGAGCGGCTCTTCCAGTGGTCCTTTCAGTCTCCTCGAGAATGCTGGAATCATCAAAGCCGGTCATATCAACAACCGTCCCACAGTGGACCCACCCTTGAAACCTGATGATTGAGAACCTCAATCTTCGTCGACGACCTCGAAGTCTGCATCGACCACGTCATCATCACCAGAATCAGAGTCTGAGGCAGCGCCAGTAGCTTCCTGTGCAGCCATATCGGCAGCAGCAGCCTCGTAGAGCTTGGCCGATATCGCATGCATTGCTTCTTCGACCTCCTTGACCTTGGCTTGGATAGCTGCCTCATCTATGGCCTCCAGTTCAAACGGCTTACCTTCTTCATCCTGAACCAATTGTTCCAATTCCTCGAGTTTCTGCTTGACTGGTGCGGTGTCATCATCATCCAACTTATCACCGGTCTCATCGAGGGTTCGACGAGTCTGATAGACCACCTGATCGGCCATGTTTCGCAACTCGATCTTGGCCTTGCGCCTCTTGTCATCCTCAGCATTGGCCTCAGCCTCAGCAATCTTCTCTTGAATCTCATCCTCAGAAAGACTGGTGGCGGATTCTATCTTGATCGACTGTTCCTTGCCAGTGCCTTTGTCCTTGGCACTTACATTGACGATGCCATTTGCATCGATATCGAAGGTCACCTCGACCTGAGGCATACCACGCGGGGCAGGAGGAATACCCACCAGATGGAACTGACCAAGGGTGATATTGTCCTTGGAGAAGTCTCTCTCTCCCTGCAATACATGGATCTCAACCGCTGGCTGATTATCAGCGGCCGTACTGAATGTTTCAGACCTACGACTTGGAATGGTGGTGTTTCGCTCGATCATCGTTGTCATCACTCCTCCCAATGTCTCTATACCGAGAGTCAAAGGAGTGACATCGAGTAGAAGAATGTCTGAAACAGATTCATCGCCGACGATGATTCCAGCCTGCAATGCAGCGCCGACTGCAACCGCTTCGTCGGGATTGATACCCTTGAATGGAGACTTGCCGACCTCTTTCTCAATCGCTTCCTGCACCGCAGGGATTCGGGTTGAGCCGCCGACCAGGAGAACCTTGTCGACCTCGCCCTTGGAGACGCCTGCATCCTTCATCGCCTTCTTGGTTGGATTCATCGTTTTCTTGATC
Organism: uncultured euryarchaeote; assembly: GCA_937897005.1. Lineage (GTDB taxonomy): Archaea > Thermoplasmatota > Poseidoniia > Poseidoniales > Poseidoniaceae > UBA226. The sequence continues at coordinate 1,159 of CALCOQ010000175.1, read as the reverse complement.
AGGCCTACAGTCAACTCATCGAACTTGGCTCTGCTGATGGTGATATCCAGATGTTCTGGGTTACCATCTTTCATGGTGATGAATGGTAGATTGACCTGACTCTGCATGGTACCGCTGAGCTCGATCTTGGCCTTCTCTGCAGCCTCGCGCAGACGACTCATCGCCTGAACATCCTTGGAGAGGTCAATACCCGTGCTCTTCTTGAATTCCTCAACCAGGTGATCAATGATCTTCTCATCGAAATCATCGCCGCCGAGTTTGTTGTTTCCATTGGTTGCCTTGACCTCAATCTGTGGATGGCCATCAACTTGGTATATCTCAAGTATAGAGACATCGAAGGTCCCACCACCCAAGTCGTATACGAGAATGGTCTGGTCGTCACCCTTGTCAACACCGTATGCCAGAGCGGCAGCGGTTGGCTCATTGATGATTCGAAGAACCTCAAGACCTGCGATTCTACCTGCATCCTTGGTGGCCTTTCTCTGTGCATCGGTGAAATACGCTGGACATGTCACTACTGCTTGTTTGACCTCTTCACCGAGGTATGCCTCCGCATCTGCCTTCAATTTCTGAAGCACCATGGCACTGATCTCCTGTGGAGTATATTCTGTATCATCCACGCTTTCCTTCCAATCAGTTCCCATCTGTCGCTTGACAGACATGAATGTACGTTCGGAATTAGTCACCGCTTGGCGCTTGGCCACGACCCCGACCATCCTTTCACTGCCATCCTTGGCGAAGGCAACCACACTGGGTGTGGTCCGTGCCCCTTCTGCATTGGCGATGACCACCGGTTCCCCGCCTTCGAGAGTCGCTACACAGCTGTTCGTCGTTCCTAGATCTATTCCTATCACTTTTGCCATATTTTTCACCTTGTTTTTCATAATCAAAGAATCGGTATTCCGCCATCATCTTCGTCATCATCATCAGAGAAATCGACGCTGACATCTGGAATATCATCCTCATCATCATCGTCCTCATCTTCGTCATCTTCGTCGACTGCTGAGCCTTGTGGAGTCAATTTGAGTGTGACATCTAGAATTCCATTGTTGAATGACCATTCGACCAATTCATCGCATTGATGTGGCAACTCGATTCGGGCCACAGGTGCGACCTGGGAGGACCTCATGATCTCCAACAACGAACCCTTCTCGATGAG
>CALCOQ010000174.1 GCA_937897005.1 uncultured euryarchaeote | reverse complement strand
TTGCACGATGCAGCCTCTGGATTTCCATCATCTGTGAAATCTGCCATCAATACTGGAGTGGGCTCGAAAGGTGAAGTAATACTCTGTTCATCGGCAGCCGAAGCAAGCAATCATGCAATCAAAGGATGTGCATTGAGGACTCCAGAACCAGGCAGAATACTTGTTTCCATAGGCGCCCCACTGGCCATACGCAATTCAGCCAAGTGGTTGAAGCAAATGGGATGGGAAGTCGCTGACCTCGAATCGGGAGGTGATGGAGACATCATCGCTGTGGAGATGGTGAATCATGAGACAGGGGTCATCCGCGACATTTCTGCGATCAGAGAACAATATCCAGAAGCAATACTGGTGGTCGAAGCGAGTGCTGCGGTGGGAAGAATCCCAATCTCCAGCGACGGTATCGATGCTCTAGCACTTGGCTTCGATGGTTTTGGAGCCCTTGTCATCAGACCGGGTCTGAGATTGATACCTCTGATACATGGCGGGGGAGAACAAAGTGGACGCAGAGGAGGACACATGCCCGAGAAATTGCTCTCAGGATTCGCATTTCCAGACAATGTGTTGGATGAACTCGACGCTGTCCTTCTCAAGACCATCTCCGAGCATGGATACAGCGTGAATGCAGATGGGCCTCGAGCCCCTGGAATCATCAATTTCAGGCTGCCCGGGATATCTGCTGAAGCTGCACTTCTCGATCTGGCTAGAAAAGGTGTGGTCATGTCCCCCAGCAGTGGCTGTACTGCATCCACTGGAATGCCATCAAGAACTCTGCTCGCCATGGGACTCAGTGAGGATGAAGCATTGACCTCGGTACGAATCAGCCTGAGTGCTACCAACAACATCTCTGACATCATCGGTGGCATCGCCATCCTTTCTGAAGTCATTTCTGAATTTCAGGGCTGATGCCTAGCAGCACTCCAACCGCCATCCACTGTCAGCACTTCTGAGGTGATGTATCGTGCTTGAGAAAGAAACAATACTGCTTCAGCGATATCATCGGGTTCCCCCCACCTTCCAAGTGGAACACGGGCGGCTATTGAATCAACCAAGTGTCCTTCATCCGAGGCAGGAAGGATAGCGCCTGGTGCGATACAGTTGGCGCGTACCTCGGGAGCTAGTTCCTGAGCCACTGCCAAGGTCCAGTCTCGCAATGATTCCTTGGAAGCAGAATAGGCTGAATAATCAGCCCATGGACGGTCAGTAGAAGCATCGGTTATGCTGATGATACTGCCACCAACCGCACGTAGTTCATCGATCAAGGAACGCGTGAGCAACTGCGGAGCCTCACTGTTGATCAGCATCTGTCTATCTTCCTCGTGAGTTGAATTGTTGGCGATGAAGACCGATGCAGAGTGTACCAGACAGAACAAACCCTTGCCATTGGACTGGACTGCCGAGACCACTCTCTGGCGACCTGATTCCTCAGTTAAATCGCCTTGCACCACAATACCATCGACCTCCTCGGCCAATTCCTCAGCCTCTGCCAAGGAGGTATGACAGTGTATCAAGACCTCTGCACCTGCTGCAGCAAGATGCCTGACTATGGTAGCGCCAATACGACGGGCACCTCCGGTCACCAGAACCGCCTGACCATGCAGAGGCAGAGACATCAATCGCGGATGGCGCATTCTTCTTCAATGCCACCTGCCTTCAGATGAACTGCAGATCTGATTCTGCCAATCTCTTGGCGACATCTTCAGCATCCACCGCAGCCAGATAATCTCCATCAACTGGTTGCACCAGTTCTTCACCAGAAAGTATACGGCCATCCAGACCAAATACAGAATAACCATTGTCGAGCAATGGAGCGAAGACTGAAGCAGCTGAACTGCCAACTGAAGCAAGAATCTTCTCTCTGATCTCGAACAGAACCACTCCAATGTCTTGTGAATCCAACATCTTTGAGGCTCCGACCAGAACATCCTTCTCAAAGCCCTCGACGTCTATCTTCAGAAAGTCAATTCTGGTGATTCCGTGTTCACCACAGAATCCATCGATGGTCTTGACCTCGACATCCAACTTGCCCACCGTCGGACTGTTCGCTGCATCTCCAAGGGAATGATGTCCATGGAATCCCTTGACATGGAGTTGCATGGTAGCCACCTCTTTCCCCAGAGCAAATGGATGCAGTATGATATTCTTGGTTCGACGCAACTCATTCTGCCGCTTGATGA
>CALCOQ010000173.1 GCA_937897005.1 uncultured euryarchaeote | reverse complement strand
GAAGAACCTCCATTGCTGTTGTTACCTTTTGCGACCCCCCCATCTCCTCCCGTGCCATGATGTCCAGCACCTCCGGCTCCATTGGAAAGCCCGCTGCTTGATTGTTGTACGCTACCTCCAACTCCGCTACCACCCCAATACATCGAATCTCCACTGATCGAGGTCCCAGCCTCAAGGATGATGGTATTGGCATGAATCTGTAGGAATCCATTTGCAATGATCTCACCGCAAGATACTATGCCGCACAACAGATGGAGGACATCGTAACTGTAGTTACCGCTCATGTAAGTCTGATTGGTCACTGTGAAATTATTCGTGCCAGCGAAGCCTATACCTACGGAAGCGTTGTTCAGTAATTCAATTCCAGAACGTGTTGGAACAGTGTTGTTGAATGTTCCCCAGCCACCGGATGTTGTCAAGTCAAATGTATCATTGGTCCAGATTCTATCAGGTGAATATTGCATGTCGATTGTAGCATCATCAGGTCTTGATCCAGGTTCATGAGGGAAGGATATCATATCCCCGACATCGGGATACAGAATGGAAGTGTTTGAACCTCCTATGAAATACCAATCAACTGCCTGAGGGGACGAAGTTGCCTCCTCAAGATCACTGCTTCGGTATTCAATAAACAGAGTGGATTGAGATGATAGAACAAGCATCACCAGAATCAGCGATGGGCGAATAATTGTGGAACCACTCATTGCTCTCACCATCATTGCGTCGACATACACAACATAAGTATTGGGAGGTTTGGTCTATTCAGCCAATTTTCGCACAACAGAATGAAGTATTCCGCCATTGCGATAATATTCCACCTCAACAGGAGTATCAAGTCTGACTTGAACCATGAACTCAAGTGTGCTCCCATCACTTGCTGTGGCGCACACCTTCAGCATCTGCAGGGGCTTGACCTCATCGTCGATCGGGATATCGAATGACTCTGTTCCATCTAGACCTAGGCTATCTGCATCCTCACCCTCGATGAAGCACAATGGCAGTACTCCCATCCCCACCAGATTTGACCTGTGTATCCTTTCGAATGAAGTACAGATGACTGCCTTCACGCCCAATAACAAGGTTCCCTTGGCAGCCCAGTCACGACTGCTTCCTGTGCCATATTGAGAACCTGCCAAGACCACCAATGGAGTTTCTTCCTCGATGAAACGCATTGCAGCATCATATACCGATGTCACTTCTCCAGAAGGAAAGTGCGTGGTGAATCCACCCTCGGTTCCCGGTGCCAGATGATTGCGGATGCGCACATTGGCAAATGTTCCGCGCATCATCACCTCATGGTTCCCTCGTCGACTACCAAATGAATTGAAGTCGCGCCTTGCAACTCCATTAGAGACAAGATACTGACCGGCAGGTCCGGATTCTGGAAAAGCACCTGCCGGAGAGATATGATCAGTGGTGACCGAATCCCCGAGTTTCAGTAGACAACGAGCACCTGTGATTGAACTGATAGGCTCGACCTCTGGCCCTATTCCCTCAAAGAAGGTAGGCAGTCGGATGTAGGTTGAGTCATCATCCCAGTCATAGAGAGCGCTCGCTTTGGCAGGAATGGAATCCCAGCGTTCCTCCTCCATCACATCGCCATAACGCTTACGGAACATCTCAGGAGTTATCGAATCGGCCATCACCTGATGTAGTTCCTCTTCGCTGGGCCAAAGGTCTGAAAGCATGACCGGTTCACCTTGTGAATCAGTTCCCAACGGTTCATTCAACAGGTCGATGTCAAGTGTTCCAGCAAGAGCATATGCAACCACCAAAGGTGGACTGGCAAGATAACTCGCTTTCACCTTCTGATGCACGCGCCCCTCAAAATTACGATTGCCAGAGAGCACACTGCCAACGATGAGGTCACCAGTATCAATCGCTTTGTCAATCTCTTCTGCAAGTGGACCGGAGTTCCCGATACAAGTAGTGCAACCATAACCGACCGTGTTGAAACCCAATGCCGAAAGGTCAGCAGCAAGTCCTGCTGCCTCATAGTACTCGGTCACAACTCGCGAACCGGGCGCCAAGGAAGTCTTGACCCATGGCTGGACCTTGAGTCCATGCTCTCTTGCTTTACGAGCGACAAGACCGGCTGCGAGCATGACTCCTGGATTACTGGTGTTGGTGCAGGAAGTTATTGCTGCGATTACCACATCTCCATGCCTCAAGGAATATCCCTGACCATCGACCGGAACCGTGTCCTCAAGACGACTCTCTGGAACACCATGGCCACTATGTCCAACATCATCCGCAAGGCTGTCGTTGAAATGCTCGAACATCTGGTCAAGAGGTACTCTGTCTT
>CALCOQ010000172.1 GCA_937897005.1 uncultured euryarchaeote | reverse complement strand
TCACTCCTGCTGGACATAAGTTGCTGGACGAGGTTGCTAGAGAGACACGTTCAACGGCCGAGGAATCATATCCGAAACTCAAGGATTATTGAAGGGGAGTGTGAAGGTGAGCAGTATGGTTTCTACTCCTGATGACGAGTTGACTCGTCTCAGAGAAGAGCGTCTTGCATCCCTGCAGAAGCAGGTAGAGAATCAAGCCCATGAGCAATTACAAGCAGAAGAGCAAGCTCACTCAGAAGCATTGCAGAAGGAGCAGTTGAGTGAGGCCATGAAGATTGTTCTCACTCCTGAGGCAAGAGAACGATTGGCTAGACTGGAATTGAGCCGACCCGAATTGGCTCACGAAGTCCGACAACAACTCTCAGAACTCAGTGCTTCAGACCGTATTGAAACTCCGGTTTCTGACCAGTCATTGAAGAACATCCTGGCCTCACTTGATTCCAAGAGACGTGATTCCACTATCAGGAGAATTTGAGAGGTGTTGATATGGCAAGAAATAAACCAGCAGCCAAGAAGATTCGTTTGAACAAGGTCACTAAACAGAATCGCCGTGTTCCAGTGTGGGTCATGATGAAGACGGCACGTAAAATGACCACCCATCCACGTAGACATAATTGGCGTCGAAGCAAACTCCAGAGGTGATGATGATGGCAAGGGCAGCGGTAAGTGAGTTGACGGTCCCACTACGGGGAGCATGGAATATCACCAGATACAAGCGTGCACCTCGTGCATTGAAGATCATTCGCCGTGAAGTCATCAGGCATCTGAAGGTTGATGAGGAAGAGGAAGTATGGATAGATCCTGCTGTCAATGAACACATTTGGACTCGAGGCATTGAGAATCCACCTCGGAAAGTAAAATTACAGATCACCCGCCACGATGAACCAGACATCCCTATCGAGGTCAAGTTGCTTGAGGAGTGAGAAACATGGGTAATATCAGACCGTCATTCATCAAGATACGAGCCATTCGTCTGGTCGAACTGCATGGTGAACATTTCACTGATGATTTCGACCATAACAAGAAGATGGTAGAGAAATTGACAGATGTTCCGAACAAGCGTCTACGAAATTGGATCGCAGGATACGTCACTTGCTACCGTCAGCGCCGTACCGATTGAGGGGGCCATCAGGTGGTCAAGGTCCTCATTAATTGGGACCGCACTCCTGTCAGCACACATCACCCCAGCAAGTCAGTCATCGACTCTTGCCTACACCATCTTCGAATCAATCATGGGGTCTCAAAGCGTTCAATATCGATGCCTGATCGGCAAAAAGGTGGATTTTTGGCATTCATCTACCAAGTTTTTGACCCCCAATGGATAATCATCTGGGATGAGAAGAGACTGGCAGATAGTGCGGAGGAGTAGGCATGGGAGGTCGGTCGTTGGAACACCCTCTGCCGGAGTTCTCTTGTGAGCCGGTGATTGTTTTGGTACGTACGGCCCACCCTGGTAATCTTGGAGCAGCGGCTAGAGCGATGCTCAATTTCGGGTTCGCCGAACTCCGTCTTCTTGACCCACGATGTGAAATCACCGAGGAGGCAAG
>CALCOQ010000171.1 GCA_937897005.1 uncultured euryarchaeote | reverse complement strand
GACCGGCGCAGTGGTGGTTGCACTTGGACATGAAGCGACAGGAATGTGGTGCAATGATGATGACCTTGCAAAGCGAATCCAGAATTCTGGCGATGCCTGTGGTGAACTCATCTGGCCAATGCCTCTTCTTCCAGCCTTTGAGAAGGATATGAAAGACAGCAAGATTGCTGACCTGCGCAATATCGGTGGCACTCGCTGGGGTGGCTCGAACACAGCCGCAGCCTACCTCAAGCAATTCGTCCAGACCCGCGGCGAAGGAGATGATGAGAAGCAGATTCCTTGGGCTCACTTGGATATCGCTGGAACCGCTTGGGGTGCCAAGACCAACAAAATGGTCTCCCACGGAGCGACTGGAATCCATGTGCGGGCGTTGCACCACCTGATAACCAAGGATTGAGAATTCAATTCAGAGTCACTTGACCTGTGGCAAGCGTCATTCCATCTGTGTTGATGATGGATATGTCGATGACACAGCCGACTCCGCATTCACTTTCCATACCCTCACCTCTGTAAATCTCAAAGGTTTCATCTTCATCCCAGATTGAATCCCCATCATCGGTAGCGGATTGCCGCTCCCAATAACAATATTCAGCGAGTTCATCTTCTTGACAATAATATGGCATTCCCCCTTCCACGGATATTCTGATATGGCTGTCATAGATATTCAGTTCCTCTGACGTTGGAGCACTGTTGAGAGTGATATACAACAACTTACTGTAAGTTTCTCCATTACCATCGTCTATCGGAGTGAATTGGAATGAATAGAAATCTGGCCCTTGGTCTTCATTTTCATCAACGAAATCCTCCACTGAATCACACCAACCAGGAATGTTTACCTTGTTGACCTCAACCTTCCATTCTTCAGCGGTTTTTGCAACCTCCTTTCTGACAAATGCAATACATTCTCCATCTGATTCTTCCAATATCTCATCTGTGACATCCACAGTTTCTCCATCGCTGGTGACCTTCATCTCGATCGGTTTGAAAAACATGACATCATCTATGATCTCATACTTCATCGTGTATTTCATTTCATCAAATCCAACTCCAGAACTGGATTCTTCGTACACTGTATTACGATCTATCTCTGATTGCGTCAGGCCTTCATCCTCTTCACCATCGCAATCAATCTCATCATCATTGACCCAATCCAGTGGAATAGTGGTTCCATCGTCACACTGGAACATCGGAGTTCCACCGGAACCAGAGTCGTAGACAAAGGTCCAGATCATCTGATCTCCATCAACTTCCCATTTGACATTGAAACCAGACATGTCAGTCGATTCTACATCTCCATCTTCTTGAAACTCCACCGTTTCTCCATCTGAAGCAATCCATTCACCTTCAGGGCCATCTGACCATATCACACCGAATGCCCACAATCCTCCAACGGTTCCACCGCCAACCAGTAGCAGGCCGATGACTGAGACGGCGACTATCTTGAGCCTTTTTCCGCTCCCTCCTCCGCCTTGTCCAGAAGAATCGTATGAAATTCCTGCATCCCATGAAGAAGGTTGTACTGCACCTCCAAAACCTTGGTCATCAAATCCCATGCCCGCTTCAGGAGTCATGACTGGAGCAGGTTGAGCAGATGGTTGCGGCGCCCACTGCTGCTGCGCCTGTTGAGCAGGTTGTTGGGCCCACTGTTGCTGTGCAGGTTGAGCAGATGGTTGCGGCGCCCATTGTTGCTGTGCAGGTTGAGCAGATTGTTGCGGCGCCCATTGTTGCTGTGCAGGT
>CALCOQ010000170.1 GCA_937897005.1 uncultured euryarchaeote | reverse complement strand
GTGCGTCGGAGAATAATCTCAGCCAACCCTAAAGGTCCAAACAATTCTTTGCGCTCAAGGAGCAACTTCATCCATTCAACCAATAACAATCGCCGTTCTTCTTCTCCATCTTCCAACCGGCGTAGAAGTTCGCAGGCTGATGCGCAACCATCATCGTGCGCAAAAATTTCTGTTCGAGGCATGACCGCCTGTGGATTCCAACCTATCATGTGTGGGCCTGCTTCTGGCTGGCTATGCCAAGTACCGGGCCTCTGAGCTAGAGCAATGGATTCCAGTAAATGATATCCTTGATGGACTGGTTGGCCATGTTGTGCGACGCTCAAACCATCAAGAAGTGCAAATGCCAACCACCAACGTGTAGTATCTGGCATCTGTTCATCCAATGCTTGTGCCAACCAAGATGTGCAAGTGGAGAACAATATTCTCTCAGACACCATATCCAATCTGCGCAACAGCCATTTTTCATGCTGCTCAAAAGGGTCCTCAGTCAGGCTCATGCGGTGTGGTACAACAAGTTCTACTGTCTCATTGAGATATCTTTCAAATCCACCTCTATCTGCCATGAAGAATCCATGTGCTTGCTCCACCAGCCCTTTAGCATCTGAAGGATGCACAGGAGGGAACTCAATATCAATGAGGGGGGGAGAAGGCAATGGCCAGCCTCGGACCCCTCTTTCCATGGCTTCAACAAGTTGTGTCGCCACCCTCTCACGAACTGCTTCAATCACTCTTTTCCGAGATCGCATCAGAACAACCTACCTCAACAAGTCAGATATCTGTTCGGAAGAAATTTCCTCTCTTCTCAAATATCAAGTTCAATATTTAGATTCTGAATGAGTTCTTTATACCTGTTTCGAATTGTGACTTCCGTGACTCCTGCTACTTCTGCTACTTCTCTTTGGGTTCTTCGCTTACCGCAAAGAACACTTGCAATGTAAATGATTGATGCTGCGATACCTGTGGGGCCACGCCCACTGGTCAGTTCCTTCTCTTGAGCTGCTTTGATCAATTCATGAGCTTTGGCCTCAACCTCTGAATCAAGTCCTAGACCTGAGCAGAATCGAGATATGTAATCCTCAGGGCCGGTTGGCATGATTTTCATCTTCAATTCTCGAACCATGAAACGATAAGTGCGGCCAATCTCTTTACGACCAGTTCTACTTGCCTGACCTATTTCATCCAGTGTCCTAGGAACGCCGCATTGTCTGCAAGCTGCGTATAGACTGGCTGCTGCGACACCTTCGATGGAGCGGCCACGAATGAGGCGCTTCTCCACTGCTTTCTTGTAATTCACAGCAGCTGCTTCTCTGACTGATTTTGGTAGATCTAGTCTGCTTGCCATTCTGTCCAATTCAGCCAAAGCCATCGCAAGGTTTCGCTCTGTTGCATTGGAGACCCGGCTTCTCTTCTGCCACTTCCTCATTCGATAGAATTGTGAACGATACCGGCTATTGATGGTCTTTCCAGAGTAGTCCTTGTTCTGCCAATCGATATCAGTTGACAATCCTTTATCATGAAGCATTACTGTCATCGGAGCACCGGTTCGTGCTCTCTGATCTCCCTGTTCGGGACTGAACACCCTCCACTCTGCACCTTGATCTATCACGTTGTCTTCTATCACAAGACCGCAATCATCACACACTATCTCGCCACGAGACTCATCTCGAGTGATTGACCTGCTTCCGCAATCTGGGCATTTCACGATATCTTCAACTTGTTGTTCATCCATACTAGTTCCTCATATGGGGTGAATACAATTCAACCCCATCCATTATAATCCATTAGTATCCCTTTTTTAAGACTTATGGGAATATTATTAGCCCGCTTGCGATGACCTTAGAGCCTGTTTTCAAGGTCTACGAATGGCCTGTCATTAATATCTGTCAACAATATGCCATCCTGTCAATGGAATCGGTCAAATATGGTTGGCCCATGGCCACATCAGGGATTGGATGCGAGAGGAGTGGCCACCTGAATCTATTCAATTGGATAATGGTTCCAAAGTCCTGTTCCTGACCAAAGACCTCGGTCTGATCAAAAAACAGTTGTACGAAGGGTTGCAATTGAAGATGAAGGATCTGAACGTGGAGGATCTGCTTGATGATATCAATACTGACGTGATGACCCCTGCCTGGGTCTGCTTCGATCATGATCCGAATGAGATTTCGAAGAATGCTTATGCGGGGTTGATGCAAAATGGTTTGAGAGTCTTCAATGAAAGAGCGCTGAAAGATGGTGGGTTTGATATCATTGTTTCTGGCTTTCGTAAAGGTACAGGTTCCAGTAGAGAAACTGCAGCACAATGTGAAAAATGGTGCGGAATCAGAATTATCATCGCCGCTTCATTCGCCCCGATCCACGAGCGGAACAACATCAATCTTGGGCAATTGATGGGAACTCATGAAATGTTGATCAGGCTTCAGGAAGGTAGGTCAATCCCAACTTCAGAGTTCATTTCAAAGTATGACCCTGTGACTCGAAAAATCGTGATGAATGGGGGGCTGTTACCATTTGCCAACAAGGTGGGAGATGGAGAAATCTTACTACCCCTCCCTGATAACGGAAATAGGCCAATGACGATGGCGGAGAAGATAATCTCCAAGAATCTGGTGGATGCTGCTGATAACACTACAGTCTCTCCAGGTGATGCAGTCATCGCTCGTGTTCATGGAGGATATTCACATGAATTCACCACGGCACAGGTTCATAATTTCCTTCGTGAAGAATATGGAGATGATTACACTCTACCAAATCCTGACAAGTTTGCAGTCTTCGAAGACCATCTCTTGTATGCTCACTTCAACCCAAAATTCGCGATTCATATCGACAAGATTCAAGAATTGAGGGATCTACAAGTGAAATTCCAAAAACACACTGGTGTCAGAGATTATTCTGCAGTAGATGGAATATCTCCTGGTATCTGTCATCAAGTTGCAAGAGAGGAATTCATCGATGTGGGGGATTTCATTCAAGCTACAGATAGCCACACATGCATGGGTGGGGGAGCCAATGCTCTGACATGGGGGGTTGGTACGACTGAATATGCCAGTTTGATTCATTCCGGCTTCACCTTCGTCAAGGTTCCAGAAAGCATACGCTTTGAATTGATAGGGACTTTGGATAATGGATGTACTGCCAAAGATGTGATGTTGTATATTCTATTAGATCACGCTCGTGCAGAATTGACTCTTGATCGTTCCATGGAATTCGGCGGTGAAGGGTTACGGGGTCTGTCGATGGACGAGCGAGCAACACTGTGCAACATGGCCACAGAATGTAGTGCTAAAACGGGTATATGTGAAGCCGATGAAATGACTGTAGATTGGTTGATGGCCAGGCGCGAGGGATTGACAGCACATGGAATCATGAAAAATGCGGTATCTCCTGACCCAGGATGCCATTATGCGGGAGGTGTTCACACCATCGATTTATCCAGCATCAAACCGATGGTTGCTCATCCGGGAGACCCGGATCGTGGAATCCCGTCGGACCCAACCAATGGTGCATTGATTTCGGATATCGGCAAAGTAGTGATCGATATCGCTTATGGCGGCTCATGTACCGCGGGAAAGGTGGATGATATCAGATATTATGCAATGGTCTGCAAAGCTGCTGATGAGGCCGGTATCAAAGTGAATGATGATGTGGAGTTCTACCTCCAGTATGGTAGTGTGCCAGTGAAAGAGCAGTCAGTCAAAGAAGGATGGCATGATCTGTTTCAACGCGTTGGGGTGAATTTGATCAATCCCGGCTGCGGAGCGTGTATTGGTGCTGGGCCTGGTGTTTCTACCACCGTGGAACAAGTCACTGTATCTGCAATAAACAGAAATTTTCAGGGCCGTTCTGGACCGGGTAGGCTCTATCTTGCAAGTCCTTTGACCGTGGCTGCGAGTGCATTCACAGGCCATATCACTGCATGGAATGATTCGCTGTTCAATGAAGTGGAATGATGTCAAGAAAATTGGCCCTTCTAACAATCGTGGGCACGATTGCAGGAATCGTGTTCACAATATTTCTCACCCAGACCTTGTTACAACCACTCATCGTCAGACTTGATTGGTTTGCGAACAGTGGTTGGATCGGTGCTGTTGCATTTCTCATTCTTTACATCCCGATGGGGTTGATGTTAGTGCCTGCAAGTTTTCACAAATTCGTTGCAGGAATGTTGTTCGGCTTCTGGGTGGGTTGGATAATTGCATGGGTTGGGGCAATGATTGGAGCAATCCTTCCATTCCTTCTTGCGAGAAAATGGCTTGAACCATGGATCAGAAGAAGAGTCAATGAAAATCATTTGATGATCAGTATTGAAGAAGCGATAGTGGAAGACGGGTGGTTCACAGTCTGGTTGACAAGGATGAGTCTAGTCATTCCTTATGCTGGATTGAATTATGGCTTCGGTGCTACGAGGATTTCTAACAGGGATTACCTCATTGGTAATCTTGGGATGATTGTTCCAGGGGTCCTGTACGCCTGGTGGGGTAGTCAAGCAGATGGAATCGCCGATGCAACAAGAGACGGTGGAACTCCGGGGTATTGGGCTGCTATGATTGGTTCTGCAATCATCACTGCAGGAATGGTGGTCCATCTACGAAGATTGACACTCAAGCATATTGCAAATGATCCAAGTGGCTCCCACTCAACTGATGAATAATCGTTCAACCAACTATACTTCACCCGTCATGCCTTTAGAATGGTGGGCGAACCGGAAGTCATCGTCTCTGGCCCGAAGTCATCCGGACTGAGGAGGACCAAAGGCGGGGGTGGCAGAATGAGTATCGCACAAGAAATGGCTGACAAACACAAGCAGATTGCAATTTCTGAATTTTTTGAGAAGAATAAACACTTCTTGGGCTTCGATACATTGCCTCGTTCAATAATCACTGCTGTAAAAGAAGGTGTTGACAATTCTCTCGATGCTGCAGAGGAGGCCCGTATCCTACCTGAATTAAGAATCAAAATATCCAAGATCAAAGGTGAGAAGGATGTCCTTGAGTTATGTGTGGAGGATAATGGTCCGGGCATTCCCAGATCTTCACTGGAGAAGGTGTTCGGAAGATTGCTTTTCGGAAGTAGGTTTCATTCCATTCGACAGACCAGAGGCCAGCAGGGAATCGGCATAACCGGAGTGGTGATGTATGGCCAATTAACAACAGGAAAACCAACCCGAGTCGTATCAAAAATATCCAGCGAAGCCACAGCTGCAACATTGGATATTGGAATTGATACCAGAAAAAACCGAGCAACAAAATCGAATGATGACCGTATCTCTTCAATATGGTTAGATGGTCGTGAAAAAGAGCACGGGTTGAGCGTCACCACTCAGATGAAAGCAAAATATCAACGTGGAAAACAATCTGTGTACCAATATCTACGAATGACTTCCATAGTTAATCCACATGCAGATATCACCTTGACTGATCCTGATGGTGAGTGTTTCCATTTTCCAAGGGTTACAGAGAAGTTACCGAAGATTGTAGATGCTATCAAACCCCATCCTCAGGGAATTCATCTTGGACAATTACAGAGAATGCTCAGAGAAACTGGTGAGCCAACGTTGCAGAAATTCCTCCAGAACGAATTCAGTGGAGTAAGTAAAACCGGTTCAGTACCTGAAATCTGTGAGTTATCTGGATTGGACAAGAATCGTAAACCAATTTTGATAAAGCCGAATGACATCAAGGCATTACTTGAGGCATTCAACGGTGAAAGGGGATATCTCCGACGATATATGGTGGTTGATGGAAGGCATAAATTCCTCGAAAAAAGGGGGCGGGCATGCAAGCCAGGTGAACGAATCGCTAAACAACTTGAACGGGATTTGATTTCGGCACTGAATGGAAAAATGCTCTCTGATACCGTGCCCATAGTCAAGAAAATGACCGATTGGTATTGTGATGAAAGCCTAGAGGATCTGCTGGCTTGGATGCAGAAGAATCTAGGAGTTGGACCGTATGATGAGAATAAAGCAAAGATCTGGGCAAAATATGTACGCCACGAATGGGACCCACGAGTTGACCTGATGGTAGCCAGATTATACCCCCCTCCTGTGAATTGCCTTTCTCCGATTGAAGAGTTACTCATCAAGAAAGGGCTTTCAAAAACAATAGATTCACGATTCGTGACTACATTGACTCGCCAACCAATGGTCAGCCAAGGAAATCCATTCCAAGTTGAAGTTGGGCTGATTTTTGGCGGGGGAATGCAAGCCGATAGCCCTGTTGAAGTCTTGAGATTCGCAAATCGCGTTCCGTTGATGTATCAACAAGGCGGATGCCTATTGACCAGATCGATTGAATCTGTTGATTGGAGACAATATGGCCTTGAGCAATCTGGTGGAAAGGGCGTTCCCAAGGGGCCAGCCGCTATACTGATTCATCTTGCCAGCACCAATGTTCAATTCACAAGTGAAGCGAAAGAAGCCTTGGCTGACAATATGGAAGTTCAGACTGAAATTCGCAAAGCAGCATTGGATCTTGGTAGAGGGTTGAGAAGACATCTTGAGAAACGAAAGAAAATGGCGAAAGTGAGGGAAAAATTCGAACTTATCAATGATATCTTGCCCGCTATTGCCAAAAAATCCGCAAGTATTCTCGAT
This sequence comes from uncultured euryarchaeote, assembly GCA_937897005.1. Classification (GTDB taxonomy): domain Archaea; phylum Thermoplasmatota; class Poseidoniia; order Poseidoniales; family Poseidoniaceae; genus UBA226. The sequence goes on along the minus strand of CALCOQ010000170.1, from coordinate 473 downwards.
AAGCCACATCCCGATCTTGCCCGTTCAATAACCAAGATCATGAATGCTGTTATTCTGGATGAAAATACTTGGTGGGACAAGGAATCAAAATTGACCAAGGTTGAATTGAAGCTTCAAAATTTCACCGCTCGTCCACGCTCATACACCGTACTTGCTCAATGGCCAGAAGGAAAGGCGGAAATGGTCGAAAATGAAAGAGGAGGGCGTAAAGAAACCGGTGGCTTATGGGCTTGGAAGGTTGAAACCTTGGAACCAGGCATGAATGCTACAGTCAATTTCTCTCTGAAAGGTCTAGAAAAGGGGGATTGGAAAGAGACTGAGGTATTCTACCGTGGAGCGGGTGATATCATCGGTGCGAATCGCTTGGATGAGAAGATATTGGAGGAATTAAGACGACAGGAAGATGAGGGAATCGAAACTCCGAAGGAAATGATTGATGCTGCTGAAGAAGACGTGGAATCTTATGAGGCTGG
>CALCOQ010000169.1 GCA_937897005.1 uncultured euryarchaeote | reverse complement strand
GGTGCAGTGTTCTGGATAGCCAACGTCGGTTCAAAGGTCCCAATCCTGACATCGATCTCTTCAGGTACCTGAACACCTATCAATTCGGGTGCAAACACAACGAAATTAAAAGCAAATGTAGCAAGAACAATCATCATTCCAGCGTGTTTCATTCCCGAACTTAATCTCCCCGTCGCCATCAATCCAGCCATGACGCCATTGCCCACAGCCTGCAGAGTGACGCCATAATAGAAGACCATCAGGAAGAACAGTGGATCTATCGCTCTGATCGTCATGTTCCCTAGTTGCGCTCCTCCATCATCTCCTTCTTCTTCTCCGTCACCCTCAGAATTAGAACTTGCAATCGCAGGGATGAAGACCTTACCCAATACCACGATAACCCCCAAGAAAACCATGTATGAAACCCAGATGACCGCGATATAGGAGGCGATGGCTCGTTTTCTCTCACCTTCCAAGAATTTGATCTCACGGCTGTCATTGGCTGCGGTCACCAAAATATCTGAAATCTTTCCACCCGCTTTGTTGGCTTCTTGAATCAGACTGATCGCTCGCTTCACCAGAGGTGTACCAACACGGTCAGCGAATAATTGCATTACGTCACCGAAGGCTACGCCCCAAGATAACTGATCTGCCATCTTCTTGACTTGGTCATTCAAGGCTCCATATTCCGAATTGGCTAAAGTTTGAACTGCGACGTTCATCGACAGACCCCCTTTCCAATATTCGGCCATATCACGCAGGAAATCAGGGAACTTATCTTCCATCGAATTGATTCGATTCTTGACTCCATCCCAGTATAATGAAGCAGGGAAGAATGCAATGAATATCCCAAACCCGAAGAAATTCAGGAATAACGTTGGGCGGAATGAGGTGATTCCAAGGTCCAACTCAGGGCCCAGCCACAGAGATTTGTTGTTCATGTTCTCTGGAATTCCATCATAGACCTCGATATGCAAGGAAAAGGTGAATTCACGTATCTTCTCTCCTCCAGGGTCATTGGAATACAATACGTATGAGTACTCCTCTCCAGGTTCTACATGTTCATGTTTCAGATTGCAACCTCCTCGATTTGTATAACCATCTTGTTTTGAAGCGATGACATTCTTTTCAGAATCCCATAACTCCAAGGTATACGGAATCTCTACATCTGCTTTAGCTTCACATTTCAGCTCAAAGGCTTGATTGAGTTCCCCAGAATAATTTCCTCGTTCTTCAGGTAATAATCCAGGGGCGGTGAATCTCTGTCCTTCTGCCAATACCTTTGTCCATGACTTAGGTGCTTCATAAACCGATACGTGCGGTTCATCATGCATCAGGTCACATGATTCATTCGCATCAAGATCAGGATGGAAGGTAGGGTCCCAACCACAAGCGATATTGATGAACATCGGCTGTCCATTGGGTGTAGGCAAGAATGGCGAATTAATGAACCAGAAACCCATGCTTGAGACTCCTAATATCATCCCAATACCGAGGATGAAATACAGTTTGACCATCGTCGTGTCATTCTTTGGGAGTTCAAGATCGACCTTGAGTTTCTCCTTCTTGCGCGCCAATCTATCACCCCCTGTCACATCTTCTGTTCTTCACTCATCGTCCATACCAATAGTGCATAGGCAACATGGATGGCTGGAATGACTCCCATGATGATGGTATACAAGAAACTCTCAGACATCTGGGAACCGGAACCTGAAACCCAGAACATGATGACCAACATGACGATCAGGAACAGTGGCATCGCGACTGCGACCACGACATATGATTCCGCCAACATTGCCAAGGTCTCAAGGAAAACCATCAATCTCGTTCGATTCTCACGCATGTAGTGTTCAGCACGGTTGAGGAAATACAGTTTCAGATTTCCACCAGAGGTCAATGTTCCAACCATTCCTTGAAAGAACTCGGTCAACCAAGGAGAAGCAGCACGGCCAACGGATAGTTTGATCGCCGTCAACAAGTCGTATCCCAACAATGTCACATCCCGATAGATCAAGGATGAATCATAGGCGATGTCTCCATAGATGTCTTCATTCAATGCCAAAGAACGGAAAATCTTCTGAGGTGTCGCATTGGCTGCAGACATCGCCGCCGTATATGAAGCGGCATAAGGAAGATATTTCTCTAATTGCTGGCCTCTTTTCTTGGCCATTCGTTTGGCTGAACCATTGAAATATCTGAAAGCAAGGAGTGGAATAACAAATCCAAACATGATCGGTATCAGTACCGTGAGATATGCTGGGAACACCAGTGTTCTGTAATCTGGACAACCATGTCCTACCTGGTCATAATTCGCTGCCTTCTTCTCCGGATTCCAATATTCCCATATCTTACATGGCGTCTCGGAATCAGGATCCTGAATGCCCTCGTAAATTGCTATGACTCCAATGG
>CALCOQ010000168.1 GCA_937897005.1 uncultured euryarchaeote | reverse complement strand
TGGAAAGGTGAAGATGAATCCAGTAGACGCATGGGTTGCTCCGGTTGTGGCTGAAGTAGCGATATTGACCTCAGATGGAGACCACTTCAACGCCATTCCAAGAAGATAAGCGATGTACCATGCGGCTGAAATCGCCAGGCCGAGTTTGAGTCCGATATATGCAGTCACTCCAGAGAATACTGCTCCAATGACGATTCCGACAAGCACTTTCTTGGTGTTCCAGTGGCTTATCTCAAAAGCCTCCTCGAGATTCTTCTCCTCAAGATACTGTTCAAGGACACCGGTGTTGATGTTGTTGTACATGTTGTCATCGAGCCAGGTCAATTCTCCTTTCTCGATGGCCTTCAGGCCTTGAGCGGTCACAGGTTGGCGGTATGCACTTCTCTTGACTCCCATCAAAACACCAATGCGTCCGCCGCAGGTCTTCGAAGCAGAATGACTTCAATACAATATCTATGCCATGCGCCCCGTAGGGGCGCATGGAATGAAACAATTCAATGATCACGAATTATCTTGTAACGCCCAAGCGCTTCCATCCACTGGATATCACCGCCAGGATTGATGCTTAGTTCAGCCTCCATAGGCAGAACCATCATCTCGAAAGTCTTGGAGTCCATTGCATGAACATCGTTCCCTTCGATATGAGTGACCGTGGCACTTCCTTTCTCTATCAGTGGAACATATATCGAATCGGTGACACTGCCCACATGACTGATCTTCTGGCCGGTGAAGATATTGGTACATTCGATTCGGGCCTTGGCACTTCCGTGCTTACCCGGCTTGGATTTTGAGATACTGAGAATCTTGTATGCCTGATCATCAACGCACAGATATCTCCCCACTTTGAGTGTTCGAATCTCTACTCTAGTAGTTCCCGGCATAACTCCTGCTGTGTAATGTGGCTTAAGAGAGTTGGCCAATCTTCATTCCTTCCACGGATGCCAGCGACCATCTGACTGGTCGCGGTACCAGTTGCCACCGTCATGTTCCAACCATTCCCATCCATCGTTATCAATGACTCCGGTCATTTCTCTGGAGGGGCCAGAATATCCGCTCATCGACTCAGGTGAGAGGCCCAATTCACTCTCCTGTAGATCGTTCTCCACATTGGAGCGCACACGCTCTAACATCAGACCTTGATGTGGACCAAGCAATCGGTACTTCAGAGCGTTTTCGTATTCCTTGCTGGCATCTTCAAGGTCGATGAGGTTCTGACAACCTCTCAATCTGTCAGCAAATCTCTCGCCCCGTTGATAACGGGTGAGTATTCCAAACATGAACCAGCTTGCCATTGGTAATCCCACCATTACGCCAACAATGTCCCATGCACCCAAGCCAATCTCTGTCCCTGGCAACACCACCTCAAAGGAGTCCACTGGTTTCTCTGCAGAACTGAAAGCATCGGTTCCGTAGCGGAATTCTTCCGCATCTGACCAACCATCATTATCATCATCATCATCCTCATTATCACCAATGCCATCTGCATCTGAATCCTTGCATTCCTTGTCATTATCAGGGAAAAGGTCGACTTCATCTTCACAGCCATCATTGTCCAGGTC
>CALCOQ010000167.1 GCA_937897005.1 uncultured euryarchaeote | reverse complement strand
TCATCATGCATGACTGGAATATCGGTTCCCTCAGATATCCGTCGCTCGATCTCAAAACATTCAGGCGCTTTGATATCCTCTAGATTGATACCTCCGAATGTTGGTGAAATAGCGCAGACCGTTCGAATGAATTCCTCCGGATCTGAGAGATCGACCTCGATATCGAACACATCGATTCCAGCGAAGGTCTTCAACAACAACCCCTTACCTTCCATCACCGGTTTTGAAGCCAGAGCTCCAATATCTCCTAATCCGAGGACTGCTGTTCCATTTGTGATGACCGCCACTAGATTCCCTTTTGTCGTATATCTGTATACATCCTCAGGATTCTTCTCGATCTCAAGACACGGATAGGCGACTCCTGGTGAGTATGCGAGAGACAACTCCTTCGCGGTTGAATGAGGCTTGGTTGGTTCTACAGTTATTTTTCCACGTGGTTCCATCTCATGATAATCAAGAGCGTCTTTTTTGAAACGTTTTTCCGTTGGACTGGGTACCATTGAAATCAATCGGGCATTGAGGGACTTCAATTGGTTTTCCTCTTGATAATCTCAATTTTCATCGAATATCACCCACATTGTGATTGTGAATCATACTCAAACAGGAAAGAAACCAATGCAACGTTTCATTTCATGGAAGGTCTACCGGAGGATATGCGACGAACCCGAATCATAGGCACAATCGGTCCAGCAAGCGACGACCCAGAGACTCTGAAGACATTGATTAGAGAAGGATTGGACATCACTAGATTGAATTACAGCCATGGTGATCTGGACGGGAAGACCGAATTATTCGCTAAAGTAAGAGCTGCAGAAAAGGAAGTGGGAAAATATGTCGGAATCTTGGCAGACCTACCTGGTCCAAAACTACGACTTGGGCAATTTGAGGGCACGGTCAACCTTGAAAATGGACAGATGATAACTCTGGATTGCGGAGTCCAAGAAGCTGACGAAGTAATCATCGATGGCGAAGTGGTTCTACCGGTTCCTTACGATGGACTTTCACTGAATCTTCGCGTTGATGACCCTATCCTTCTTGCAGATGGTTTGGTTTGTTTGAAAGTAGTGGATGCTCCGCATGAAGCAGCCTCAAAAGTAGGATGTGTTGTCATCGATTCCGGTCCACTTTCATCAAGAAAGGGAATCAATGTTCCAGCCACGATAGTCGACTTACCCTCTGTTGGGCCCAAGGACAAAGCAGCTATAGCACATGCATTGGAACACGACGTGGATTTCATTGCAGTTTCCTATGTCAGAACAGCAGAAGACCTCAGACCAGCTAAAGAGGCGATTGATGCAGCGGGGCTGAGAACTCCAATAATCGCAAAGATCGAGCACCCTGCTGCCTTGAAGGATCTCGACGCCATAGTTGACGCTGCAGATATCCTGATGGTTGCCAGAGGAGATCTAGGAGTTGAGATTCCGCTTGAGAGAGTGCCTGCTGCTCAAGAAAGAATTCTTGCAGCCGGAATGGCCCGTGGTAAACCGGTGATCATCGCCACACAGATGCTTGAATCAATGTGTGACAATCCCAGACCTACAAGAGCCGAGGTCACTGATGTTGCTACCGCCATTCGTCAAGGTGCCAGTGCAGTCATGCTGTCTGGAGAAACAGCCAGCGGAAAACATCCCATTACGGCAATCAAAACGATGGCGAAAATTGCAATTGCCATGGATGAAGAGGTCAGAGATCTTGGAGAGTCGCCCGCTTTGGCTCGATTCCAATCAACACGTGCAGTTTCAACCGCTGCAATTTCTTTAGCTGCTGGAAGCAACGCTGACCATCTGATGTTTGCCACGGAACATGGAACTGCCCCTAGGCTGGCGGCTGCAATCCGTCCCCAGCAACGTATTTTTGCCATTACCAATCGAATAAGGGCATGCAGAAGGGTCACCATTCTCCCTGGGGTGATTGGAGTGCATGTCGAAGAACTGGAAGATGCAGTAGATACTCTCACTTCAGCCTCTGTGAAGATGCTGGCGAATGGAGATGTGAAACCCGGAGAAAAAGTGGTTGCAGTGACTGGAGCACCATTGGCAATGACTGGAAGGACCAACACCATCAGATTGCTTGAGATTGGTGATGCTGGTAATTTGATGGATCTTGAATGATCTCTCTATGATATTCTACGCCATACCTAGGTATGGCGAGAGCATTATTGTTACATCTAGTCAAGTGATTCATATACTGTTGAAGAACCGAGATGTTTCATGTTCCCGCGCTTCAGTGACGCGAACGACCAACGGAAAAGCATGTTTCTTGTCGCTTTGATGGTCATGTTCTCGATGGCTCCAATATTGACTTCACCCTTGGTATCTTCCCAAGGAAACAGTTCGATCACCAGTTGGCCGCTCAACGGTTCAAACGATACTGGTTGGTTGACACTGAATGCTGTTGGAGGTGACCCTGACACTGGTATGAGCGCCTATACCGACCTGGTACTAGAGTTCCCACCCGGTGCTGAATTATCCAATGTCAGTCTCGGCATCAGGGCCGATGGAGCATCAGGACTCGCAATAGACGAACCACGATTATTCAGCCTGGACAGTAATGAGAATCTGCTGAACTGGAATGGTTGGGGTTCATTTGGAAGGGCTGACCAATTCGCTGGAAATAATCCACATATCTCTAGATTAGCACCGTTCAGTGATAATGGAGCCTCTTGGCAACTACCTGCAGGTGCCACAGTCACCGACCTGATCTTCGAAACATTGGCTCCTTTGGACCCTGTTGTTTCATTCACGCCTTACTCCCTCGAGATCTCAAGGACTGCAATACATCCAGAAGATGGACGAATGTACATGGCCATTTCAGATGTGATTCTGCAGGTGGATGCAAATGCTGACCCACTCGTGATCGATGTCCTTGACCTCGATGGTGCTGACGAAATTTATGATCTCGATATCGATCTGGTCAATGACCGTCTCATCGTGGTCACTAGAGATATGGGGCTGCACACTTTCTCTCTCTCCAACAGCGCAGATCTAGGCCAGATGCCGCAGAGTCCTGTTCCAGATGATGCGATTACACAGGTATTGGTTGATGGTGTCAATATCTACGCTGCCAGTCCTGAAGGTTTCTTCAGCCTCAACAGTGCTGGTACTGGTTGGACCATGGAAAGAATTTCCGATACCAGCAACTGGCCGGTTGGCGAACCTGCCAGTATGCTGAAGATAGGCACAACTCTGTACGTAAGTATCTGGAATGCAGGAGTCGCTCGATGGGACTTGTTCAACGGCCAACCTTTGCCCGTTTGGAATACAGCAAACAATCTACACAGTGATACCATCCACATTCTTCACGACACAGGCACACAACTACTGATAGGCTCGCCAAACCAAGGAGTGGCCAGATACAATCACCAGAGCAACTTCTGGATGGCTACGTGGAACGATGGTAATTGGTTATCAACGAACAATATCGCTGGAATAGTGGAGATGTCGGGAACTATTGGTATTCTGACTGATCAATCATTACACTTGTACGACACTTCAGTGGGTTCCTTCAGTAGTACACTGTCAATCTCCTCACTAGGACTTCCAAGAGTGGGGCTCAATCTCATCCACTGGCCTTCAGGTGGTTCCAGAGCACCTTCAGCAGACCAGATGATAGTGAGTGACGGTAGTGGCAAATTGGCCGTTCTTGAGCCTTCAAGCAGCCCTATGCAACAGAATGACATCATCATTGCAAGCGGGCCCAGTGGCTATTCAATGCAAGATGTGATTCAAGTTGGAAATATAGTATGGGTTGCAGTTGACGAGTATGTGGATCGCTTTGATACCGGTAATCAAGTATGGCTGGAACCAGTTGACATAGGCTCGGAAACAACGGCTCTTGCACATGATAACAGCCATGTTTACGTTGGAACAAAGGATAGTGGAGTGTTCGCTCTGGATATCAACAATGCATCATTCATCACAGATTGGAATGCTGGTCAATCCTCAAACAATGGCAATCTCAACGATGACGTGGTCAATTCTCTGGCCACAGATGGCAATTGGTTGGTGGCAGGCCACCCTGATGGTGGAGCATCTGTCATCGATCTATCCACCAGTAGTGTCGAGCAGACCTGGGGGAGTGACAACGGTCTAGAGAATGATAGGGTCAACGATGTTGCCATCCTCGACGGCGTTGCGTATCTTGCATTGGATGAAGGCGGAATAGAACGAATCGATTTGATCAATGCCAGCAGACTGACTCCATGGCGTTCAACAGGTGTTGACTCGGTACAAGAAGCACCGATAGCGGTTGCAGGCAACATCCTGTATCTCGGACTCTATGGCTATGGCGTAATAAGAAAGAATCTGCAGACTGGAGAATTCCTTGACACCTGGTTCGGTGGTAGAAATGGAATGCCGAATTCCGATGTTCACGCCCTCCATGCTGATTCTAATGGTAACATCTG
>CALCOQ010000166.1 GCA_937897005.1 uncultured euryarchaeote | reverse complement strand
TCCATGTCATCAATGTTGAACTCGATCGAGTAATTAGTTGCTGTACCATGGTCGACCAACTCTGTGATGGTGATGGACAAGGTCGGTGCGCTCCAGGTTCCATTGCCACTGCCGTTTCCTCCGCTTCCATTATTCGGATTGTGGACATGAATGTAGAACTCGTAATCCTGCGCGGCAATTGCCGAAGAACCGAAGAAGGTGAACGAGACATAATCGGTATAGGTGTTTGAATTGTTGTAGTTGAACACTGAATCGGTGTAATTGGTTGTCAAGTTGTAATATGTCGACTGATTGTTACTGGCAACATTTGACATCATCATGATGTAGCAGCCAGACTGATTGGCACAGTTGGCATCGAACTCCAACTCGTCTCCGGGATAGAGAGTGACCACGTACGTGTCGTAGGTATCGTTACCGCCAACCGTTCCAGAGTGAGTCTGGTCGAAGACGGTTGCATAGACTAAGGAGACGTCGCCTCCAGTACCCATGTCATCTTGCAAACTAGAGAATGTGTAACATCTGGACGCACTGTCCAGATAGGTACCGTTACTGGATAAGGTGGCATCCAAACAATATTCACCATTTCCAAGATTATTCCATGTTTGGGTCTCATAATGATATGCAGAATTGCTTGCTGTCCAAGAAGACGAGCCACTGTCGATAACCGATGAGTTGGGTGCTGAAAACTCCCAATCTATGGTATATGGCGCTCCCCCTGTCAGGTAATTTGCCTTCATTTGCATTGTCAAGGTGCCATTGCTGAATACCCCATTGGTCCAAGCATTGATCGAACCGTCTCCATGCGACGTGACTGCGAAACAATCAACCGAACTGTTCAGCCATATCGAAGAAGTACCATTGTCTGCGTATAAATCCACAATGAGGCAATAATATCCAACAGCGGAATTATTCAAATTACTGAAAGACAGAACATCATTGCTAGACGTATTGTATGCAGTCCAATTGTAAGAACCTGAATCAATGGTGTTCGAAGAATCATCAAGACTCCAATTGGCCGTATAAGAAACATTAGAAGTCAGGTTCCATGTTTCAACAGCGATTGAAACCGTTGAACCATTAATGAACTCATCAAATGGATAGGTAAAAACATCAATGGATCCAGATGCAAAACTGACAGTGAACGAAAATGATGAATTATCGACCAATGTCCCATTGGAGGTTCTCAGATAGAGATCCATCTGGTAGTATCCTGTAGATAGACCTCCTATACTGATGGAATGATAGGTAGAGGTACCGGAAGGTGTCCATGAATCAGAATCAGAATCAACATCTATGCCTCCACTAGTGAGGTTCCAAGCCATTTCGTAATCTCCACCAGGGGTATGACTCGTATAGATTGACATGCTGATGGGAGAATTTTCATAGTACTGGGAATTAGCATTCATGGCGTAGATATATCCTGAGGGAGTGCTGGTCACGGTGAAGCAATCACTGGAGTTATGAAGTGATGTACTACCACTCAACAGTTCAACGTATACACAATAGTAGCCTGAACTCAGATTGTTCCATGTCAAGTACTCTCCACTGTTATTCATGTTCGCAGTCCAATTGATCATTCCTGAATCTACGACATTCTGTCCACTTTCCAATTCCCAATCCAGACTATATCCTGTACCAGTGGATAAATTATATGATTGCACATTTCCAGCGACATCACTTCCATCCATATAGGTGGAATAATTGGTCCATACCGAAACAAACTCTCCATTACTTCCAGTTCTTCCAGAAGTACCGGCGGAGACTTCGTTCACGGTGTTCATAGCCACTGTCATCGTAGAGGTGATCATCAAGATGGCCAGCAGCAGGCTTCTCATGGGGCTAGGCGCGGTAGCATTGCTCATGAGTGCCCCGACGGGCCCACTGAGTATTTGAATTATTGGCCGACAAACAGCAAAACTGGGGAACGGCCCCCTAAGGGGGGGCCGAAACACCCAGAATCGATTCGATTGTTCCTGCTCATTCAGTCTTCTTCACGGCGTGAGAACACCAAGAAGGCTCCAGCAAGTGCAGTCATGGTCAGGACTGCAGTGAAACCAGGCACGAAGCTACCAGCACTGGTATCCTCACCCTCTGTCTCATCACCGCTGCCATCTGAACCGCCATCTGCTGGAGAGACTGTGACCGTCACGGTTCCTGAACCGCTGTTGGTGCCATCGCTCCATGTGTAAGCCAAGGTGTATGGACTGAGTACGGAACTGCCCGTTGGAATGGTCAACTCATAATATCCCTCAGTGCTGCCAGCAGCGAATGTCTCTCCGTAATCACCGAATGCTGAAGTTACATTGACTGTTATCGAGTCTCCCTCATCATCCATGCAGTAGAACATCAACCAGTATGTGTCGTCTTCAACGATACTGACTTCCCATGTACCATTGCTTCCAGTTGCCTTATCTTCAGTAGACTGGAAATCAGCCAGATCACTGGCCTCTGCATAATAGTAGACATCGCAGTACGGTGGCTGATTGACCGGTGGTTCCGGTTCTTCAGCAGCAACGCGTGCGAAGGTCATCACCAGATCATCTGCCTCATCATTACAGTCGAGAACTGCATGATGAGTTGCAGATGTGGCATCATAGGTGAATACAACATCACCGGTGATGGAGGTAACTGTCCAAGTTGCAGTATCTTCAATGTAGGCATTGATGGTTCCACAATCCCTATCATCATTATTTGGATTCTCGGGAGTACCACCAAAGCCGTACTCATCAGTGCATTCCCACGTACCATCACCTGATGTTACATTTTCACAATAATACCACCAATCAGAACCTTCTCCATCTGCATCATCACACCAGTACCATCCATCGTAATCATCCCACTCACAGTTCTCGAATGATTCACTATCCCAACCATCATCATCATTATCTGGTGCTGGAGTGAGAACCTGAGTGGCTTCACCGCTATCAACCAGCATGTAGACAAATACTGTGGTCATGACGACACTGGAAGTGTCCTCTGATTCATCTTGCGGAACTGCGCCTATAAGACCCGAAATAGTAAGATCATCACTAATCAAATCAGCTTCGGTCAACTTAACGTCATTCCACATGAATTCTGGCGTACGCATCTCATCATCATCACCACCGTCCATGTGGCAACCTGGGTCATCTGGGTGATCCTGACAATAAGCCATCACTGCATTCATGCATTCCTGACTATCTTGATCCATGCAATCCTGATTGTTGCAAGGTGAATCTGCAGCTTCAGAAGCGAATGGACACTCTTCGTCGCCTTCGTCGTCACCACCGTCGTCACCGCTTCCGGGACCCAGCAACATGTACGCGGCAATCGCATTGGCGGATTCTGTCTCACTGACTTCACCGTTACAATCTCCGAAGCCACAGTCGATATCATCTCTGAAGAAATCACTGAAGAATACATCCTGAGTCATTGTCAATGTAGTATATCCATCGGTAGAATCGTCAATCCTGATAGTGAAATCTACTTCACCGGTCGAGAAATCTTCGTCATCACCATCACCAGGTCCGCCTTCTTCCATAATCTGTAGGTCAACAACCAAAACGGTGGTTGTATCGTTGATGAAGGTCGTGTTGTAAAGGCTCCAAGGTCCATCGATGTTCATTGCACCGAATTCTTCGCCGGTGTCTGGGTCTTCGCAACCAATACTCACTATCACGACCCAATCGCCCTCTGGCAATCCAGTCAATGTGAAATCACCTGGCCCTGTGACTGTCATCCAGTCAAACCATACTGGTTCTGGGCCATCCCCTTCATCATCACCTTCATCGCCTTCAAGCATGTAAATGAAGTCTT
>CALCOQ010000165.1 GCA_937897005.1 uncultured euryarchaeote | reverse complement strand
TGGAAGATGATTCCTGCAATCATGTGTGGAAACACCTGTGTCTGGAAATCTCCTCAGGATGCGCCACTGCTATCATTCGCTCTGGCCCGTATCATGCATCAGGCAGGTCTTCCCGATGGTGTCATCAATCTGGTCCATGGTAAGGGCAGCAGTACGGGCCAATATCTCGTGGATGCAGTGGATGAAGGCAAGGTGAACAAGATTTCATTCACAGGCAGCACGGCTGTCGGTAAGTCCATCGGCGAAGTATGCGGACGGAATCTGGTATCTTGCAGCCTTGAGTTAGGAGGAAAGAATCCACTCGTCGTCATGCCAAGCGCCAATCTTCAGAATGCTATCGAAGGGGCTTACTGGGCAGCCTTTGGAACTGCTGGACAACGCTGTACCAGCTTGGGGAATCTGATTCTCCATCAGGACATCCATGACGAATTCATGGCTGGATTCATGGCCAAGGTCGAGTCGACCATCATCGGTGACTCACTGCATGATGGAGAGGTACTCTACGGTCCGATGCTATCTGAGAAATATGCCACTGACTTCCTCAAGGACCTTGAGATGTGCGAAGCCGATGGAGCAACAAAATTATTTGGAAAAGGGAGAATAAGCACAGAGAATCATCCCCCCGGTTTCGTTGGAAATGCCGAACAGGGGGTCTACATGTGGCCCCACGTCTACAGTGATGTTTCAGAGGAGATGGATTGTTTCCAGAACGAGATATTCGGACCCGCGGTCACCATCGTCAAAGCAAAAGATTTCGAACATGCCCTACATCTGGCCAATGCATCTCCATATGGCCTATCGAGTGCGATCTACACCAATGACAGGTTGGAAGCATACCGATACAAATCAGGAATCAAGGCTGGAATGACTGGAATCAACAACTCCACCACGGGAGCGGAGGCACACCTACCCTTCGGCGGCGTCAAGGGCAGCGGAAATGGAACTCGTGAATCTGGAATATGGGTCATTGAGGCCTACTCATACTGGCACGCGGTGAACGATGAACTGTCAGGTAAACTCCAATTGGCGCAGATGGATGTCGACGAGGTTGAACTCGTCGAAGCTGAAGTCGATTGGTCGAGTCTGGCCTGAACTCTGACCAGCGTAATGGCATAAAATGAAATGCTCGATGCTATGCAACGACCCCATAGGGGTCGAATAGTGGTCGAAGCGAAACGACTGGCCATGGCACGTGGGCTTGGCAAGACTGAGAGAATCGATGCCTGGTGGAAATCTCCGCTCGCAATGGCGACCTATCTGGGAATCATGGTCATCTATGCGACCTGGCGAGGATTCATGGAAGCAGATTTCTGGTTCTTCTCCGAATTCGGACTCTCGGGAGATGGCCAGACCATGGCGATTGAAGACAAGAACAGCCACGTTCTTTCACCACTTTTCAGTCCATTGATCATTCCCGGTGAGGATGGACTGGGAGCACTGGTCCCCAAGGCATTCTATTGGATGAGTCCAGCGATGTTCATCCTCATCATCCCTGCCGGATTCCGCGGCACCTGCTACTACTATCGCAAGGCCTACTACCGCTCTTTCTTCGCCAGCCCTGCTGCCTGTACTGTAAGCACACCATTTGGAGACTACAATGGTGAAAGAAGATTGTTCCTGTTCCAGAACATCCATCGTTACTTCATGTATCTGGCCGTGGCTTATCTGTTCATTCTATCCTACGATGTTTGGATGGCTACTCAATTCCATAGTGGAGATGAACACGGTTTTGGGATGAGTGTCGGCACACTTGTCCTCGCTCTCAATGTCTTCCTGCTCAGCGGATACACACTTGGTTGCCATTCATTCAGACACATGGTCGGCGGTATCAGAAACAGATTCGGCGGCACTGGTGGAAAGGCTGCTGAAGCCTGTTGGAATGCCTGTACCGGTTTGAACAAACACCACAACAAATGGGCTATCTTCTCATTGTTCTGGGTCATGTTCGCTGATTTCTACATCTACATGTGCACCACTGGCGTATGGAATGATGTCGTACTTCTTGGAGGTCTCTGAAATGGTGGAATATGAATCCCATGAGTACGATGTCATCGTCATCGGTGCCGGCGGTGCCGGACTGAGAGCGGCCATCGAAGCAGCCAGACAAGGGGCCAACACCGCCATCATCTGCAAATCATTGCTCGGAAAAGCGCATACCGTGATGGCGGAGGGAGGAGCAGCAGCAGCATTGGCCAATGCAGATGACAGAGATGACTGGGAGACCCACTTCAAGGACACCATGAAGGGAGGAAAATATCTCAACAATTGGCGCATGGCACAGATTCATGCCCAAGAAGCTCCAGACCGGATCAGAGAACTCGAACAATGGGGGGCGGTCTTTGACAGAACCCCGAGCGGCCTGACCAATCAACGCAATTTCGGAGGCCACACCTACCCTCGACTGGCCCATGTGGGAGACTCAACAGGTCTGGAGATAATCCGCACCCTGCAAGAGAAAGGAATTCACTCGGGTGTTGATGTATTCATGGAATACACGGTCAGGGAACTGCTCAAGGATGGCGACGGAAACTGTACTGGTTGCGTGGTATACAACAGGGTCGATGGAGCATTGCACGCTTTCTCCTCAAAGACAACGATTCTTGCCACCGGCGGCATCACTCGTTGTTGGGCTGTATGTTCAGGCTCTTGGGAATACACGGGTGATGGACACGCACTGGCCCTCTGGGCCGGCGCTGAACTCATCGACATGGAATTCGTCCAGTTCCACCCGACCGGAATGGTATGGCCGCCCAGTGTACGTGGAATACTGGTCACTGAAGGAGTGCGCGGTGAAGGTGGAGTACTGAAGAATTCAGAAGGAATACGCTTCATGTTCGACAACGTTCCTGACATGTTCAAAGGAGACCATGCTGAGACCGAAGAAGAATCCACTGAATGGGTCCGACAAGTCGTCGCTGGTGAAATCGCCTCGGTTCGTCGGCCACCAGAACTACTGACCAGAGATGTAGTTGCCAAAGCGATCAACAAAGAGGTCGCAGAAGGCAGAGGTTCCACCCATGGTGGAGCATACCTCGACATCGCTTCACAGCGTTCACCTGAGGAGATCAAGACCAAACTTCCATCGATGCACCATCAGTTCAAGGAATTGGCAGGAGTTGACATCACCAAGGAACCCATGGAGGTTGGACCCACTGCGCATTACGTGATGGGTGGAGTCAGAGTCGATGCAGAGACGCAAGAAACAACCATTCCTAGACTCTATGCTGCCGGTGAAGTGGCTTCCGGATTACATGGTGCAAACCGACTCGGTGGAAACTCACTGTCCGACCTCATTGTCTTCGGTAAGAGAGCGGGCGAGCAGGCGGCCAAAGCAGCAGTCCCCCTAGAACAGCCCCCACTTGATTCAATACAAGTTGAAAACGCCTGCGAGGCGATAATGGAACCACTGTCCAGAGAGGGAGGGGAGAATCCTGGCATCGTCTACGAATCACTGCGAGAGATGATGCAGGAAAAGGTTGGAATCATCCGCAATGGTGCGATTCTGGAGGAAGCGCTCAACGACCTCGATGATTTCACAGAACGCTCAGCAGCATCCAATCCTGGCTCATCAACGCTGTACAACAGTGGCTGGCATCAGGCCCTTGACCTCAAGAACATGGTCGACATCTCCAGAGCCTGTACTATTG
>CALCOQ010000164.1 GCA_937897005.1 uncultured euryarchaeote | reverse complement strand
TCCATTCATGCTCTTTTGTATAATAAATATCCAATGGGACTTCACTCACCATCTCACCATCCCTCGCAGCACGGTCGATGAGACAAACCTTTGCCTATTCCCTTCACTCGGATTCTTCGAGTTCGGAACTCAACATCGCTTCTTCCAACTTTGCCCATGCTCCTCCGACATCTCCATCTTCTTCTTCTGAAGACACAATGTTCTTGATATCTTCACCGATGCTACTTTCATCGAGTGCAGGGAACCATCGAGCAAGGCGTTTTTTTGAGTCAGGTTGTTGTGGAATCATGAAACCGATTACAATGGCTACTATGGCTGCAATTGGTATTGACCACCCGATATTGCTGTATAATGGCAGTCGTCCATCTCGTAATGCCATAAACGATACCAGAAACAAGCCGACCCCTGTACCAAGAAGGATACGTCGAGCAGCCTTGGCTGGGTTATCCATGCCACTCCGAGTTAGAACTTGCCGATGAATACAACGGGTCAATATGATTCAAACATCAGTTTGTGAATCTTGTATGGCAACAGGGCTCTATTGACTGGAGTGACTTCAAGAATACGTGAATCGTCTCTTCGTCTGATGTCCTGCAATAATGGATGTCGGCTCTTTTTGTGCAATGTCATGATAGTGGGCTTATCCGCTTCCAATGCTGATCTCACCGCTTGAACGAAAATTTCTGATTCCACAGCGAATTTACCGATTTCATCGATCACGATGATATCACATTCATCTCTTGCATTCTCAATCGCTGGAACCCCAACCCTCTCCAATTCCTCGGTATTGATACCATATCCCATGATCCTCAATCTTGAATCAATCTTCTTGTGGGCGATGGTTCCTTCTTCACCAGTTCTTATGTTGATACACTTGTAACCAACACGTTCACCATTTTCTGTCACAGGCATGGTCCTCATACCACCGATGAAAGGTTCCTCCTCAGGATCAATTCCTCTGTTGAGTGCATCTCTGCGCATTTCATCCTCAAGCATTGAAACAACCTTGGCCATTACTGCACTTTTCCCACTTCGGGGTAAGCCAGTGATTCCAATCTTTGGATTAATACCCATTTCATCCTCTCCTTATGGAATCAACCATTAACGTTCTTCTCATGTAGGTGCAGATAATAAAACCCACCCAAGAAAACCCTGCTTTTTCCAACGTGAATACTACTTTTCTTCACGCGGAAACCGCATAACCCTCAATCAATGACAATGGCAGGGTTTCCAGTTCGTAATTGTTGACATTGTTATTTGCTGCCCAAGCCTTGGCCCAAGCATCGAGTCTCGGGTCGTTCAACCGCTCACATACCCACTCAAGGCCATGCTCAAGATCACCATGCTTCTTGGTCAATCGCTTTTCGACCGCATCAGGGAGTTGTAGATGATTGACACTGTTCCCAAGAACACAACCTTCAGGCATCACTGCCCAACGCAATCTTCGCTTTTGATGGGAATTAACGATCGCCTGACAAGCCAACCTTGGTCTCGAATTGATTGGAAGATCCCCGGCCCACATAGATTGCTCTTTTTCACCTTCTTTATCACCAAACCCAGGATGTCGAATCGATACTTTTCCTTCATCATCACTGGAAAAGTGAGCACCTCTGACAAATGGAATTGATTTATTGGATTTCTTCCATGATTTGATGACATGCGAGAAAGAGGTTTGATCGATCTCCCCAACTCTGATTCTTGCTGCAACTCCATCAGCTGCCAATTCATTTGCAGGGTCTGAGAGACGTGGGCGTTTTGCTAATTCATCAATGACTCTCAGCACCCTGTTTCTCTCAAAAGGATCCTTTGGCAATCTTGGTATTGCCCATGTTCCCATTGTCCAACCCAACCACCTTTCTCTGGTGATGATGATTCGTGGAACTCGGGAGTGGATTCCTCCCTCATCACTGAGTAGATCATTTCTTTCCACGGGTCCGATAGAAAGAATTTCATTTGTCTTTCCACCCTTGTGAAGAGAGATGATGAGTACACCTTGAGCAATACCGGGATAAATCTGATTTCCTTCTTCAATACACCACAGTTTCTTCCATTGGTTGTCTTCAACCATCAATCTGCGCAATGGCGCACTACTCTGTTCCCTCAACAAACTATCTGGAGCAACGGCACGTAGGTGCCCCCCATTCCTGATTATCTGTAAACCTCTTTCAATGAATAATCGGTATAGGTTCACATTTCCGCGCATCGTCGAGAATCGTGGCTTTCCATCCAAGTTCTTACAGTCACGTAGAGATTTTCCAAGTTCCTTGCGGAGATGTGAACCTTCAGGATGTCCTCTGAATCGGTCCTTTATCCGTAACCATGGTGGATTGATGCAGCATATTCTCGGAGAAGTATTCCACGGCCATTCTTCTTGCAAAGCATCACCTCTCTTGACCACTGATGTGACCAAGACTTCCATTTCTTCAGGAGGTAATTTACCCACCTCGTATCCAATCAATGAGAGTTTGCGGGCTTCAAGAATGAGCCTATCACGACAGATATTGACAGCCACATTATCAATATCAAGCAATTGAAGGGAAGAGAACAATCTTCGCGAATCTTCTTCCATTCTTGTACAATCACCGATACCATTCCAATAATCTGCGTGCTTTTTCATTAGTCTTGCAGCAAAAACTCCTGCCCCACAGGCAGGGTCCGCGAAAGGTAATACAATACCTGAGATGGTTCTCTTACCACCCTTCACTTCTTGCATCAAGATTTCGTCTTCAATCAATTCTTCTCCATCTTTACCATCATCAATTTCGATGTGCAATTCACTCAATCTATCTCTGAAACCTGGCGGCAATGCATCAAGTGCCATGACTTTTTGAGAAGGCTCATTTCCAGTAGTGATTGCAGGTTTCTGTAATTCATCTCCAATGATTGCATCTACCACTCTGATAGGTATTGCATGTGCCCCTCTGGGGCTGCGACCATCTTGTTCTGCATCATGGCGGGCAAGTAATTGATCGACCACATGACCAGCATCTGCCAACAATGCAGCAGGCAAGGTAGGCCACTCTTTTGGAAGAATGGCCGCAACAGGAACCCCTTGTTCAAGTGAGTTGGACCATGCCCCTAGCCATGTCTTCATTTGCACGACACGGTCGCTTTCTACTCGGTCCAACCGAGCATACCATCCACTTACGCCATCGGGACGCATTAACCCACCCGCCCGCAGCGGGGGGAGATGTCCGTTTGAATGCTACGCATGTGTGCGCGTACACGCACTCACGAAGAATCGAGGAGTTTTTCATCTCCAGGAATACTCAGGCCGATCAAGGAACGCCCCTTTGCTTGAATCAACCACAACTCCTCCACCCAGTTGATCAACTTTTCAATGGTGTTGGATTGAAGGCCTGCTGCATCAGCAATCTTCTTGATGATCTTTATTTCATCAAGGTGATATTCACCATCTGCAGCAGCGATCAAAACGGCATCTCGAACGGCTAATTTCAGACTTGTTTCATCCATATCAAGAATCAGTGCCTCAATATCTGGTGGTTGGCGAAGCATCTGCCGAACCTCCCTCCTCACTTCAGGATGCAACAATGCCTGCCCCATCTTTGCTTCCAATGCAGCCATCTCTTCTCTGACCAGTTCACCATCAGCCGCACATACCAAGGTCAAGACGGCGAGAACACTACGTTTCTCATTAACGGGCAGAGTTTCCAGAATGTCTGGAAGCATGTTCAAGCCCCCATCAATTATTCAGGATGTCGTATCCCTCTTGCATCCAAGAGTATCCTCGAACAACCCATTGCAGTAATTCTTCAACCACCTTTGCATCCATTCCAAGGTGGGATGCGATTTTCAGAAGAGCCGCTTTTTCATCTTCATCCACATGCCCATCAGCGGCAGACATCAGTACAGCATCCCTCAGTGCCAATCGCCCCGACTCATGCCCAAGGCCGCCTAATGCTTCTTCCAATGAAGGGGGGTTCTTCAGCGCCGATCGAATCTCTTTTCGCTGTCCAGGGGATAGTAACGCAGTTCCAAGTCTTTGCTCAAACATCGCCATTTCATCAATTGTTAATTCGTTATCAATCCTCGTGATGAAGGCAAGTAATTTAGCATAAGCAAAGCGCTCGGCTTGAGGTAATTTGTGCAGTGTATCTGGAAGCATCAACCACTCCGAGATATGGCATTACCTATGAGAGAATCGCAAAATCGGCATGTACTTTCAATGGTAAGTTTCATTCAACCCCAAGGGTTCGCCAATCCATGGATCCTCCAATTAACGTTCTGGGTGGAGAATTGGCTGAATGTTCCAAAGACCCGTTGACAGGTTGGTACAGGGATGGATGTTGTAACACAGATGACAGTGATTTTGGCAGACATGTCGTATGTTGTGTGGTGACTGATACATTTCTTCAATTCGCTAGATCTCAAGGTAATGACTTGATGACTCCTGCTCTCCAGTTCGGGTTTCCTGGATTGAACGATGGCGATAGATGGTGTGTGTGTGCCAATACCTGGCTCGCTGCATATGAACAAGGGGCTGCTTGCCCAGTCGACCTCGAGGCCACACATGAATCAACACTGCAGATCATCGATCTGGAACAACTCGAAACCCACGCTATTTGAGATTCAGACGCCTTGAATCAGTCATCCATCGTGTCAACGTCAGAGTCTTTACCAGTCAGAAGATTTCTCAATCTGGCATTGTCTTGTTGTAAAGCGTCCATTAAATCGTATTTGACTCCTAGCTCTTCTGCTAAAGAGGAAAGTGCAGCACTGTCTTTTGGTAGACATTTCCCTCCAAAACCCCTGTTGAGTCCGAAGATCGGGTCGAGATGACTTGGCCCAATTGGCTGTGCTTGTTCTGCGGTGATGATTTCCCGCACTGCATACCAATCTTCATCCAACCCTTCACAGATATCATACAACTGATTGGCAAAGATGACCTTCATCGCATAGAAGGTATTCTTGGTGTATTTCACCAATTCAGCTTGAGTTGGAGTGACATGGAAGGTCTGATTCCGCCGTAATACCCCCGCCTCTCGGTGTTGTTGAAAGACCTGTTCAGCCACTTCTTCATGGTGAGTTCCACAAACCAGAATGTCCTGAGCCCCAAAATCCTCTAGATGTCTTCTTTCCACCAGGAATTCGGGGGAGTAAGCGATCTTCAGATTTGGAAAATCATTGTGAAACCGTTCACTGGTCCCCGGTGCAACAGTGCTCTTGATCACCGCGATAAAACCATCCGGCAATTCAGCCAATATCGATTCAACAATACTCGTGTCACAAGACCCATCCCCTTTCTGAGGCGTAGGGACAGCAATGTATGCCATCCCAACATTATCCGTGACATCACTCAGCGAAGTACCTCTGACAGGGTCATGAACAAACAAATCATGTGCTTCAGAAAACCAGTGTTCGATAGCGCCACCAACGATTCCAGCACCAATTATTCCGACCTTCATTTTCAAGCCCCATCGATGGCGGGATCATCATCTTTGAAGTTGCATGGAAATGGAGAGAGTATTCCTTGGCGCGCATATTTTGCTGCCTTCAATAGATTATCTGGAGTTCCACAATCCAACCAGATATCTTCACCAAGAATCTTCAGACTTACTCTTCCCTTCTCTAGATAGCGTTTATTGATATCAGTGATAGAAAAATCATCTCCGCGAATCTCCATTTCTTCATCCAATAATCTCCAGAAATCCTCATCGAACAGATATATGCCACCGATTGCAACATTACTTAGAGGGGCCGGGGGCTTTTCAGTAATATCAACAAGATTTCCAGCATCATCAAAAATTCCAACTCCGAAAGCACCCGCATCTTCTACCTCACGCCCTAGCAAGAACACACCCGGAGCCTCATCTGAATCTCTCCAATCATCCACTTCCTGTTTCAATTCAGTGCTGGTGATATTATCTGAGAAATATATCAAGAGACGATGACCTTCAACATGTGGTCTAGCAAGATTAAGAGCATGTCCAACACCCAAAGGTTCCTCCTCAATTACAAAGTGAACATTCTCTCCTTCCAGACCAACTCCGACATGTTGGGCAATCTGCCCAATGAAGCGATTTCCAATTATTGTTATATCTGTTATTCCAGTTCTACGAATGGTTCCTAAAGCATAATCGATGACCGGTCTACTATGTAGTGGTAACAGTGTTTTGTGAGTATATCTGGTGAACGGAAGCAGCCGACTTCCTTCTCCACCCGCTACGAGAATCGCTTTCATCCTCTTACCTTTCATCAGGTCGTCCCCGTCTCATCCTCAAGTCTCCCACACATATAGGAAACGGAATAGAAATGAGTACATTCATTCATCAGGAACGAAACAATCCTCATCTACTTCATGAATGGCCCCAGTCAATAGAAGATGGTCGATAGCCTCATCCACTTCTTCGTTTGATATTCCGCGTTCGTTCAACAATTGACAAATGACCTCTATTGGAACCATCTCGGCATTCTTGTCAATCAACGAATCAATCTCAAGGAGGACCAACTGGGCTACTACTGCCAGTAATGGATCATCACTCATTTCACCAGGCAGATAATCGAGAAGAGACTTTGCAGGATGAGGTTCTCCCTCCTCCTCATCTCTACAATGTGATTGTTCAGCTTCAGGAACCATTCGTTCTATTATGTCGAAACAATCGAAAAGGTTTCGTTGCCCAGGATCCACAGTCTCTATTTCAGGTTCAATTCTCTTTGAGATTGAATCTACCCTGAACATCCTCTGCTCTAGCCGCAATTGTTCTCTTTCAAGGTCCATTTTCAGTAAAGCGATCTCCTCCTCCGCCTTTGATATCAACCACTCTTCTAATTTCCAGTCTGGATCTATCCCCTGCATGGCGTTACACAGTCGTTCCAACACCTCTGGAAGAGGTTCGGCTTCAATCCCGGTTTCTTCGGTTTCCCTCCGCTCGCGTTCGTTCACTTATCCTACCTCTGACATGGGGGTTGATGAACTCTATCCCGTGAAAGTCAGCCTTCATCGCGGTTTTTCATGATTACAGGCATCAGGATTTTTGGCATTCATAGAGAATACCTCCAACGTCGCGTTCATGTATGATAGGCTTGTGGACCGTTTTATGACTGCCTATCTGATAGCCATACTCCCAGGCGACGGAACTGGGCGAGAAGTTATGGCAGAGGCGCAATCTTTGCTGGATGCCATCTCAGCGAACTCAACTTTGGATTTTGAACAGATGGTGATTCCTTGTGGCGGGCAGTACTACCTGGAGACTGGTGAAGAGTGGCCACAAGGTTCGTTTGAGAAATGCAGAGATGAAGCAGATGCAATATTGCTTGGTGCCATTGGTTGGCCCGAAGCCGTCTGTGACAATGGGGACTTGGCTGGAGGGCAAGTGGTTCTTGGGCTAAGGGCCGGACTTGGTCTGTATGCGAATGTTCGACCAATCAAACTGTATGAAGGAGTTCGGCATAAGGTGCATGGAGAGTTTCAACAGGTCTGGGCTGCAGATAAGGTGAACATGGTCATTGTTAGAGAAAATACCGAAGGCCTCTACCATAGTCTATTGCATCGTTCAGCATTGAAAGCCACTGGTGGGACTGAATATGAACCGCCAGAGATGTCCTTTCCAGGTATGAATGGAGATGTTGCTTGGGATCCTAGGCCGATTTCACGAGCCGGTAGTGAACGCGTCATCGATTTCGCTCACAAGTTGGTGACGTTGAGAAATGGTAATCCTGAAGGTAAGAAAAAGTTGACTTGTGTGGATAAATCCAATGTCACGCGTGGTTGCCAACTCTTCAGGTCCATCTTTGACGAAAAAGCGGCGACTTGGGAGAATATCGAAACAGATCATGCCTATATCGATGCATTCACAATGTGGTTGGTACGAAACCCTGAGTGGTTCGATGTCGTCGTCACTTCCAATATGTTTGGCGATATAGCAACAGATCTAGGTAGTGTACTTCAGGGAGGAATGGGAATGGCCGCCAGTGGGAATATCGGCGATGAACACGCCTTCTTTGAACCGGTACATGGGTCATCTCCAAAGCATGCAGGAAAGAATGTGGTGAATCCAATAGCAACACTCAATTCTGTTCAGATGATGCTTGAATGGTTAGGCCATCGAAACCATGATGATGAAGCATTGAGAGTTGCCGGATACATCGATGAAGCGGTGGCTGAACACATCTTGGCCGGTGAACTATTGACTTACGATCTAGGAGGAAGTGCTTCTACCTCAGAAGTTGGAGAAGCAATCGTTGAACGTGTCATCGGAAAACTATCTTGAGATTCATTCTTCAGAATCTCCAACCATGTCTTTTGCCAACCCCGCTTCAACTTGAGCCCATATCTCCGCCTCTATTCTCTTTCTGATATCCACCTCGAGCTCACCGCGCAGCCTATTTTCCATTTCAGATCCCCTGCGCAACCTTTCCGCCTCAAGAAGTTTGAACATCTGTTGCTCAATCCTGTTAGCGATCCCCAATGCCCAGGTTTCTGTTGGACGAGGAGTTGGAAGTGCAATGGCCTCATTGCGAAGAGTTTGAATGAATCTTGTTCGGATTGGGTCGTTCACCGAGCGGTCATGGGCTCCGATGACGAAACTGATTATGCAATCAAGGAATTCATCATCCTCGATATGAGTGCCACATCCAGGGCATGAGGTGCCCATTTCTGTATTTTTGGCCACTCGCCGTACAGCCTTGTGTTTTTTTCTCTTCTTTTTCTTAACGGCCACCCCTTCCTCTTCATCGAGGTCGAAAGTCACCTGCGATTGTATGAATGCCCCTCCTTCAGAATCATGGACTTGGGGCTTTTTCTCCATTTTATCAATAGTAACTACGCATTAATATGGAAAAACCTACCGGTGAAATGTATCAGTTACACCATGTTTTTCAT
>CALCOQ010000163.1 GCA_937897005.1 uncultured euryarchaeote | reverse complement strand
TCGATGTGGGGGAATGCTATTCACCATGCAACTGCGAGGCGCGGACTCCTGAATAAGGGCAACGGCGACAACATGCTGTTGAAGTAAGGGGAAATAATTCTCAATTCACCATTTTCTTTCTTGTTGCCCACCTTTTGGTATGTGTCGTCTAGGTCCTGACGAAGGTCCTTGAGGTCCCTGCTGTGGTTCGTTCTGACCGCCTTGACCGCCACCACCTCCTGATTCACTTTGTTTCAGCCCAGGAATGGATTTCTTTGAATCGAATGCATCGCGCTTGCGCTCAAACAGATTTCTCAGTAACATTCCGTGTTCAACTTTGACTTTCCTCTTCATTATGACCAGATCAATACCTTCTTCATATTCTGACAGTATATCCGGGTCCTCGCAATTCTCAATTGTCTTCCGCATTTTCTTGTAGCGTCGACCTTTTCTCAGCAAGGCGAATATGGTGATTGGAATCATCAGAAGCGGAAGCAGGTATTCGCTGGTGACCATGTCCAGCATTGCGGATACAGAAATCTCGACACCATTTGGGTCATATTTTGATTTGAAGCCCTCTCCAGGTATGTAGAATAGTCCCGTGTCTTGATCTCCATATTGGTTGAATGGTGTTTTAGTGCCATCATTATGGTCGCTTCCTCTTTCCTTTTCTAATTCATTCGGGAATCCATCACCATCGGTATCCTTGTCCATCTTGTCCGGTATCCCATCTCCATCCATGTCTGAAGGAGTGGATTCATTGTCGAATGGATCATATTCGATGTCCTTGGTTGATGCATCCATTTCGTTATCATTGGTGATTCCATCCCCATCGATATCAGGGTCGAGCAGGTCTGGCATCCCGTCAAAATCAATATCCGAACAACCATGCATGAATTTCGTACTCGTTCCGGGAATACTTGGGCAATCATCGGTCAGCAGGTGGCCGAATTGGTCGGCCCATCCATCGCCATCAACATCTGACCAGATTTCACTTTGCATTGGCCATACATCTGCGTTGTCTCCAACTCCATCATTGTCAGAATCAATATGTTCATTCGGATCATTATCATCCCAATCAAGTTCAGTGGTCACGTTGTCATTATCGAAGTCGAAGGGATAGATGTCGCTGGCATCTCCAATACCATCTCCATCGAAATCGGTGGATTCGTTTGAATCATCAGGGAAAATATCAACAATATCGGCAACATTGTCTCCGTCACGATCTAGGCAACCAGTGAATGGCTCTCCAGAATTACCGTACTGGTCAGGACATTCATCGTCATCGTCGGACCAGCCGTCTCCATCTGAGTCAGGACAGCCTATCTTACCAAGTGTTGAATCTCCCATTTCATATGGGCAATCATCTGTCTGGTTGGTATTACCATCATCACCGTAACCGTCGCCATCACTGTCAAGTTGCTGCGTAGGGTCTCGTGGGAAGTCATCGTAATCGTCTGCAGCACCGTCGCCATCTGTGTCAATGCAACCATAGACAGGGTCGGTTGAATTACCCGCTTCGTAGATGCATTCATCCGGTTCTTCTCCGTCCATATTGTCACCATAACCGTCGTTATCGGAGTCTTGCCATTGGCTGATATCATCAGGGAACGCGTCAGGTGAGTCACCATCGGGGTCATCTCCATAGCCATCGCCATCGGCATCCTGTGATTGGGTTCGATCAGCGGGGAAATCATCCACATCGTTCGCTACACCGTCTCCATCGTAGTCATCAATCGAGGTTGTGGCATCTTCTGGATATGGGTCGTTGCCATCAGAGATTCCATCTTGGTCGCTGTCTGGACAACCCATTCTGTCGACCCATGAATTTCCGAACTGGAATGGACACGGGTCACTTGCATCGTGATATCCATCACCATCTGTATCGATGCAACCCAACCATGTGATGTTCGCACCATTGACGACTTTCATTGTTGATGTTCCTGCCTGCTTGGAACAGTCATCAGGCTCAGAACCGTTGACGTTGTCACCATAGCCATCACCATCTTCGTCCTTCCATTGTGTAGCATCGTCGATGAAAGCATCTGCACCATATGCAGAATTCCAAGCACTATCAGGGTTGGACCAGCCATCGCCGTCATTATCGGGACATCCAAGGCGATCACGGGTTGAGGTTCCAGCGGTGTAAGAGCAATCGTCAGCATCCACTCCCACTGGATTGTCACCATATCCGTCTCCATCGAGGTCCGACCATTGAGATATTTCATTGACGAAGGCATCAGGATTGCTACCAGTTGAATTATCTCCAAACCCGTCTCCATCGGTGTCTTGTGTCTGACTTCTGTCTGCGGGAAAGGCATCGTTGATGTTGATGACACCATCATCATCCCAGTCATCAGTGTTTGAAGTTGCAGTGTTGGGATAAGGGTCGTTACCATCAGAAATTCCATCTTGGTCGCTGTCTGGACAACCCATTTGGTCAACCCATGAGTTTCCGAATTGGTTCTGGCATGGGTCGGATTGGTCCTCATAGGAGTCCCCATCTGCATCAGGGCACCCATACCATGTTTGATTCGCTCCACTCAGCAATATTTTACGTGTGGAAGTTCCGTGATTATTTTCACAAGAATCAGGATATACTCCTGCGGGATTATCACCATACCCATCTCCATCCTTGTCGCGATATTGACTCACGTTGTTAGGGTGGCTATCCGCTTGACCTTGTGGGTGGGCAAAGTAACCTGGTGTAGCATCAGAATATCCATCACCATCTGTATCTGTGCATCCGAATCGGTCCGTTGTTGAGGTTCCATTCGTGCTTGGACATCTATCAGGTTCAAACGCCCCTGGGGCTTGATTGTCCCCATAGCCATCACCATCTGAGTCCTGCCATTGAGTACTCTCGTTGAGGAATTGATCTCCTGAGTTACCATTGGCGTTGTCTCCATGCCCATCTCCATCAGTGTCAGTATTCTGGGTATTATCTGCAGGGAAGGCATCGTTGATGTTGATGACACCATCATCATCCCAGTCATTAGTGTTTGAAGTTGCAGTGTTTGGATATGGGTCGGCTTCGTCAGAGATTCCATCTTGATCGGAGTCTGGGCATGCGAATTGGTCAACCCATGAGTTTCCGAATTGATTCTTACATGGGTCAGATTGGTCCTCGTATGAGTCTCCATCTGCATCAGGGCACCCATACCACGTCTCATTCGCTCCACTCAGCGATACTCTACGTGTGGAAGTTCCGTGATTGTTGTCACAAGAATCAGGATATACTCCTGAGGGATTATCACCATACCCATCTCCATCCTTGTCGCGATATTGACTCACGTTGTTAGGGTGGCTATCCGCTT
>CALCOQ010000162.1 GCA_937897005.1 uncultured euryarchaeote | reverse complement strand
TTCCTGTTCCTCAAGCGTTAGCCGAGTGTTGGTTTCGAAGAAAATACCTGAATGGATGACGTCACCCCAGATCATTGCCTTCTCGATGGCTGCCTTCCAGTCGCTGGTGTCATGCTCGATGTCCTCAAGTGGCTGTATTCGCGGTCGGAAGAACTGGTAGGTGTTGACCTTGTTGAAGGTCACACACGGGCTGAACACATCGAGCAGGGCAAACCCCTTGTGCTCGATACCTGCTTTAATCAAGCCGACCAACTGTTTGATGTTGCCAGTGTAGCCGCGCGCTACCCATGTCGCACCAGCAGTGATCGCACTTGCAATCGGGTTGATCGGTAGTTCAACGCTGCCATGAGGAGTGCTCTTGGTCTTCATACCCACCTCACTTGTCGGAGATATCTGGCCAGTGGTGAGCCCGTAAATCTGGTTATCCATGACAAGGTACAGAATGTCGAGATTGCGCCGGCTGGTATGGGTGAAGTGGTTACCTCCAATGCCGTATCCATCTCCATCTCCTCCGGTGACGATGACCGTCATCTCATGGTTCGCCAATTTCGCTCCAGAAGCATGAGGGAGAGAGCGCCCATGTAGGGTGTGCATCCCATATGAGTTGAAGAATCCGGGGAAGTTGGACGAGCATCCGATACCGCTGATGGTAAGAATCTCATGCGGCTGTAGACCTAGTTCAGCCACCGCTCGCTGTAATCCACTGAGAACACCAAAGTCGCCACAGCCGGGGCACCAATCAGGATCCACCTTACCCTTGAAGTCCTTTGCTACCAAAGTCAATGTTGTATTTTTATCAGTCATCCATTCACCACCTCAAACAATAATCTCCTCATAAGGCACAGACAAGGGTTCGCCTCCATTGAGTTGATCCTGAACCGCCTCAACGATATGATGTGGCTTGAATGGCTCGCCATCATACTTGCGGATATGACCATCCACAGTGAAACCGGTTTCACTTCGCAGATAGCGATGGAAAAGCCCGGAATAGTTGTTCTCAACAATGATGGTACGCTTGCAGGATGAGAGTAACTCGTCAGCCTCATCAGCGTGGAATGGAACCAGCCATTTGAAGTGAAGGTGGTTGACGACGACACCTAGCGCTGCTAGTTGTTCGATTGCCTCTTGGATGACACCAGCGGTGGAACCCCAACCGACCAGAGTCACATCAGCATCGGGAGCGCCGACGATAGCAGGAGGTGGAAGGTCCGCTAGTAAGCCATCCATCTTACTCTGTCTCTTCTCCAACATGGCTCGGCGTTTGTGGGGGTGGGTGAACTCGTCACTGATGAGCACGCCATCGGGCATGTGCTCGTCGGTAGCGACAACATGTTCGTAACCAGGAATACCCGGTAGGGCACGCGGTGAGATACCACTCTCTGTAAACTTGTAGCGTTCGTAATTCCCAGCCTCATCCCCAGCCTCGGTGATGAGTTCACCTCGGTCGATGAGCGGTTGCATGTCAAGTAATTCAGGATTGATGGTCGAAGTCTCGTCGGATATCAACAAGTCAGAAAGTATTATCGCAGGCAACTGGTACTTGTCAGCGAGATTGAACACTTCAGGAATCGTCTGGAAAGCGTCAAGAGGGCTGCGAGGAGCAAGAATGAGTTTCGGAAAGTCTCCTTGACTGGCACCGAGCACCTGCCATAAGTCCCCTTGCTCGGTCTTCGTGGGTACTCCGGTTGAAGGACCAGCACGTTGCACGTTGACCATGACTATTGGAATCTCCATCATGCCAGCTGCACCCACACCTTCGGTCATCAACGCGAATCCACCACCAGAGGTGGCACACATCGAACGACAGCCGGCATGGGCTGCTCCAACAGTCATGCAAACAACACTGATCTCATCCTCGACCTGACGCACCATGATACCAAGTTCGCGAGCATTGGCCGCCATCCAATGCAAGATACCAGTCGAGGGACTCATTGGATATGCGCAGTAGAACTTGACGCCGGCACCCGCTGCTGCCATTGCGAATGCCTGATTGCCCGCCCACACGGCTAAAGGTGCGGTTGGCTGAGGCGCCTGTTGCTCCACAGGCTGGAAATTAGACGCTGAATGGTTGTATGCTGCCTTTGCAACACGCACATTCTCCGCTACCAATTCCTCACCTTTAGCCGAGAACTGAAAGTTGAGTACATCTTCAATAGCGGAAAACTCGATGCCAAGTATTTGGCAGGCTACGGCGATTGCCACCGTGTTCTGCATCAGCTTGTTTGAGCCCTTTCCAGCCAATTCGCCAACCCCCACAGGACAGAGTTGGACTCCTTCGGCTGGCTCCCCAGGCACGATGGTGTCACTGTTGAAAATTACAGAAGCACCGGAACCGAGATGCTCCAGATGTCGGTCCATGGTATCCTGATTAAGGCAAATTATCAGGTTGATGACGTCACCATGTGTACGAATCTCACGGTCGCTGCAACGGATGGTGAGGAAGGAATGACCACCACGGATAATCGATTGATATGCGTTGTAAGCGTACATATGGATGCCTCGACGAGCAAATAGACGAGCAAGGATGTTTCCAGGTGTCGCGATACCTTGTCCGGCTGCCCCCCCAATGCTGATGACGTAATCAAAACCACTCATTTCCATTCACCAATCCGACGCTTACGTACATCATTCTGACCGCCGTCCAATGGGGTCCCTTCAGACACCCGTTGGTATAGACATTATATCGGTTCCTATTTCACTATCTGAATGAATGCCACGTCTGATGACTGGGTGGAGGTGCGCAGCACATTCATACCAAAAGTATTGGTAACCGGCTCCACATTCAAGAAGGAGACTGTTGACGGTAATACATGGAAGGAGGCAAGGCATTCGTCGACTTGATGATTGGACTGCTTCTATCAGCTGGAACCTTCTTCATCTCTTCGTATACCAGTGGCTCATTCACTGTTGGAGGGGGAATCACTGCAGTCCAGATTCTGGCAACCATGGCCTTCCTCGACCTTAGAGAAAAGCAACGAAAGGAGAATCAAGAGAGAGGAGGCCCGTAATCGGGCATCACTTGCTCAACCGCGAACAAGGGGTCGGGGTCACTTGAATCATGGAATGCGATGACTGCCCCGCCATCGTTGAGCATCGTGATGCTGGCGAAATCGAATCGAATATCGTTGCCAGCTCCACTGGTTGAATCAAGATCTCCAAGACCGATGAAAGTCAGCGTGTCGGGTGCAAGATTCTCACTGAAATCCCTGATGTGAAAGACAACATCAACATCTGGTCCTGCAGCACTCTGGTATCTTACATTCAGTATTGCAAGATCATGCTCTCCACTGAGATGGAATTCCCATTCTTCAATATCAGCCGCAAGCCCCGTCAGGTCATACGTGTAGTTCTCCCAGACGTGACCTCCATCCAAAGATAACCGGTGAGTGAAGGTAAGACCATTCCTTTCGATACAATGCAGACCTCCGCTGGATTCGAATGAGCAATACTCAGAAGGTAATCCAGCTCCATCGACCTGATGCCTATACCATTCTCCAATCCACATTCCTCCCTCGATGAGTTGAGGGTCGGCCACCCAGGTCAATGCAGTCCCAAGGTATGCATCATCTCCATTTTCGAAATAGTTTGGAAACAGAAGACCACCTTGTGGAATTGGGAAGGCTCGCATCTCCTTGTGTGGTTTTGTGAAATCCCACTCCACTCCCAGTTCCTCCTGTTGCAGTTCGAGTTCCACCATGTCCAGATTTTCACTGCGCCCTGGGAAGGAAATTGGGTAGTAGTTGAGGCCGTCTATCGAGACTTGGCCACCAACGTTCTGTGTCTGGTGCCAGAAATTGGAGATTACGAAGCTGCCCCAATCATTGCCACCGATATTGGAGGAGATGGGGCCAACGATCTCGACCTGCCATGAACGGTCATAGAATGGCTCAGTGATTCGATTGTAACACCAACTCCATTGCCCCTGCTCCTCATCGTAAAGAAAGGCATAGAACTTGTCCAGTTTCAAGTCAAGACCAACATATGGAAACCAGCCCATGGATATCAGGTCGCCATTGACCGCCTGAACGATACTACCCTCTCCCAGACCTTCTTGACCTGGTGCGGTCGGAGCAGGAGTCCTGCATTGCGTATCTGGAATCACCGTTGGAAGGTAAGTGTCCCATTCATGTCCACGATCGGGACTCCAAACCGGATACTCTCCGCCGAAATTGAGTATGCTTCCTTCCTTGGTGGCAGCGATGTAATGCTCGCAACAATTTCCGCCGAAATTCTTGTCATAAACAGCCCATTGATAATTGCTGGCGTGTCCATTCTCGAACAATTCCTCAACGAATGTTAGATTTGTCTCATCAGCATCAAACCATTCACCAGCCAGTGATGTCAAGTTCTCAACATATGCAAGGTCAATGGAGGTGAAGCCCCTAAGGTCCTGCAGAGTCTCCATCCCAGGGTCGACCTGAACATGACCTGCGAATGCATCGACTTCATCCGCAATCACCTCAGGGGCCTTGTCTTCTCCTAAGCAGCCACTCAATAACGAGAACAGGACGAAGAGCGAGAAAGCCACCCGACCACTCCTCTGCATGAGCCGCCCTATGGGCGGCTGTATATTTTGGTTGGCCTTGCTCATTTGCGTCGGGAAATTGGCCCTAGACCCAATGTGAACATCATTCTACCAACTGTATTGCTATGAGCCTTGAACAAGTCAACATGATGTAGACCAACTCGACATAGAGCAAGATTACGCTTTGAGAATTCCCTGCTCCAGCGCTCTCTCTCATCGCTTGGGAACATGGTTCGGAAGCGGTCTTTCCATGCGATGACCTTGCAGTTCCAACCATGTTTCTCCTTGGCATCCGCAACCATATCGATCAACTTCTGCTTGCCTTCATCGGAGTACAGATTCCTTATCTCCACTCGCACAGGTTTCTCGGTCTCTCCAAGAGCCTCAAGAACCTCGCTCAATGTAGGAACCTCAATCTCCAGTTCCTCTTTGGCAATCTTCCTCAACTGTTTGGCTGTCAATTCATTCAAGGATTTTGCAACCCCGTTCATGCTTACTGAATCATCATGATAAACAATCAATTCTCCATCTTTGGTCTCATGCACATCGAATTCCCAGTATCGAAATTTCTTGTGAACCTGCAACCCTCTCGCCGAACGCAGGCACTGCAATGTATTGCCAGGATGAGGGAGGACATCCCCCCCAAGACGGTGACCCATGTTCCCCATGTGAACACCACAGGTAGGGGTTTTAACTTGAAACCGTCGGTGATTAAAACAAAGCAAGACGATTTTCAGTCATCTGCAGGACAGGTTCTCAATAACAATTCATCAACATCAATTCCGCGCACGACCTCCACGAGGTCCTGCAACATCTGCTCTCCCAGTTGCTCAGTCTTCTGTAGAATATCCATACGCTTCTTGACCACCATGAGAGTGGGTGTATTTTCAACTCCTAGAGCCCTTGCCAGATCGGGTTCTGTATCTGTGTTGATTCGAGCGAACTTGACATCCTGATGGTCATCTGCAACCTTGTTGAAGACCGGCTGAAATTCATCCTCCATAGAGTCATTAGGATTCCAGATGTCGATGAAAACAGTCTCATTATCCACCAAAGTGGCCTCAATATTCTTCCAATCCATATCCAAGGTCCTGCTCAATAGATGCACCCCGGCATGTGGGTTCGTAACTACCTACTTGAAAGAAAGGGGTCATGGTG
The DNA here is from genome assembly GCA_937897005.1 of uncultured euryarchaeote. Lineage (GTDB taxonomy): Archaea > Thermoplasmatota > Poseidoniia > Poseidoniales > Poseidoniaceae > UBA226. The sequence goes on along the minus strand of CALCOQ010000162.1, from coordinate 600 downwards.
CTGGAACTGGGCCACCACAGTGACTAGTTGCATTCATCAACTTCCTGCTGTTCGGCAAGCCATGACACCCTCCAGAAGGGCCTTCTTCCTCACATCATTGATGCTGTTGTCACTGGCCAACATCCCATTCGACAACAGCGCTGCTGATGACTCAGTGCCTGATGTGGTCATTTCTGAGATCTTGGTCTCACCAAGCGATGAAGACCACAATGGAACCGATTGGAACGGTGATGGCGTGATCGGTTCCTCTTCCGACCAGTTCATCGAGTTGTGGAATCGTGGTGATATAGCGGTCAACATCTCCAACTGGTGGCTGGATGATTCACTGAACGGCGGTTCCGCACAATGTTCAATCGGATGGAACACGACCTTGCATCCAGATGCACGCATAGTTTTCTTCCGTGCAGACACTGGAATTGAACTCGATTATTTTGACTCAGACACTGTCAATCTGAGGATGCCGGACGGCACATTGGTCGACAGTCTCACTTATCCCGCTGAAGACTCATGGTGGGACACCTCATATGTTCCCAACAATGGTACATTGGACAAGGTGGAACCTCCAACTCCCGGTTGGATAGGAAGTGATTCCTCGGGCGC
>CALCOQ010000161.1 GCA_937897005.1 uncultured euryarchaeote | reverse complement strand
GGGAAAGGTGGTCTGAGATTAATCACAAACTGGCAGGTTCCTCAGGTCTATCGAGATCGAACAGGAGTCATCTTCGCTTGTTGTTTCCCTGGAACAGCAAAGACAGTCGAGCACTGTGCAAAGGATGGAGACGATGGTGAAGGAAACTTCGATCGTTCTTATCTGTTCCAGATATTGAACATGGGCCATTCACAATTCGCTCAATACACTGGCATCAGAGGTCCGAACACCACCATCAATCTGGCTTGTGCTTCAACCGCTGCCGCTTTCACTGTGGCAGAGGATTGGTTGGCCACAGAACGTTGTGATAGAGTCGTCATCATCAGCGCAGACAATGTGACCGGCCCAGATCTATGGGAATGGATAGGTTCTGGCTTCGCTGCAAGTGGTGCTGCATCGACCAGTGATCGTATCGAAGAGGCCGCTCTTCCTTTCGATAAGCGCAGGAATGGACTCATTCTAGGAATGGGGGCTGCTGCTTTCGTCATTGAGAAGAAGAGTGGTGCAGCTGAGCGTGGGGTTCAGGCCTATGCGGAACTGCTCGGGGCTCACATAGCTAATTCATCATACCATGGGACCAGACTGGACGTTGAGCATGTTGCAGGAGAGGTCAACCATTTCGTCTCCCAGATGGAGAATAGGTGGGGATTGGATCGTCAGAAGTTCGCTTCTGACACGTTCTTCTACAGTCATGAGACCTACACACCTGCCCGCGGAGGTTCTGCGCAGGCGGAGGTCAGGGCACTGAGAGAGACATTCGGTGATTCAACCGACTCATTGGTCATTTCAAACACCAAGGGATTCACAGGACATCCGATGGGAGTCGGAATTGAGGATGCATCAATGATCCATGCTCTACATACCGGTCGTGCCCCACCAATAGCCAATCACAATGAGGTTGATCCTGAGTTGGGTGATCTCAACCTCAGCAAGGGTGGTGATCATGATGGTATGCAATACGGTCTTCGTTTCGCAGCAGGTTTTGGAAGCCAGATTGCAATCACCTTCTGGAAAGCCTGTGAAGTTGAGGGTGCACGTATCGATATGGATAGGCTAATGCGGTGGAATCGTGAATTGGCTGGAACAGATGACCTCCAACTCAAGGTGTTGAATGGTAAACTCGTGGCTTATCTGGATGGTGAAGAGAAGCTTCATGGGGGTGTCCAAGGAGATGAATGGGACCCTGAGAATGGCATAGGTGAAATGGAGCCAGATATTGCTCAAGAGCCAGAATCTGAGCAGGAACCCGAGCCAGAACCCGAGCCAGACGAGATACAACTCAAGGAGGACTCTGAATCAACTCCTGCCAAGATTGAGAGTGACCTTGGTGAGGCTTCTGCAAGTCTTGAGAGAAAGGATGTTGCCGATTCGGTCGTCGAAGTAGTGGTAGAACATACCGGATATCCTGCGGATTTCATTGAATTGGATCAGGACCTTGAGGGTGAATTGGGAATTGATACCGTCAAGCAAGCCGAGATAATGGGTGATATCCGTGAACGATATTCACTTCCAGTTGATGATTCATTCATACTCTCAGATCATCCAACCCTCAATCATATGATTGAATATATCCTATCTTTGTCTCCAGGAGGAGATGGAACTACTACTGCAACAGAATCTGAGCCAGAGCCAGAACCAGAATCAGCGCCTGAACCTGAACCAGTACCTGAACTTGAGCCAGAACCAGAGCCCGAATCTGAACCGGAGTCAGCACCAGAAGTTGCGTCGGCTGCAACAGGTCAACCAGACTTGGGCGAAATCGAGTCCAAGGTGGTTCAGATCGTTGTAGAACACACAGGCTATCCGGAGGATTTCATCGAACTTGATCAGGATCTCGAGGGTGAATTGGGAATTGACACGGTGAAACAGGCCGAGATGATGGGCGACATTCGAGAGATGTTCGAATTGCCGGTCGATGAGGCATTCAGTCTGGCAGAGCATCCAACTCTCACCCACTTCGTAGAATATATCGTACGGATGAAAGGAGGAAAGATGGAATCTGCACCAGTAGTGGAAGCGAGTGTCAGTGAGGAGATTCCATGGCGTTGGTCAGATAATGTTGTAGATGAGGTTCTTGCAGAATTCCATCTCGATGACCGCGACGAACTGATTGAGTCAGCGAAGGAACATGATGATGGAAATCGCTATCTCAAGCGAGAGGAGTTACAGGCTGCTGCTGAACAGTTGAAGAACACCAAGATGACATGGAGATATTCTGAGAATGTGGTGGCCCAGGTATTGGCTGAACATGGACTCGAAGATGCTGAGGCTTTAATTGAAGCCTCAAAGGTACACGATGATGGAAATCGATATCTCAAACGCGAGGAACTTGTTGCAGGTGCTGAAGATATGATGGGGGATGACCCCCCTTTAGTGAATCAGGTGGCTCCTGAAGAGAAATCGCAGGAAGCCACCTTGCATACCAGTCCAAGAGCAGGAGTTCGGCGCTGGCAGGTTGAGGTAGAAGAGGCTGAGATTGAACGTGACTTGCTTCTTCTTTCAAGTGGAACCGTGATGGTGAGTGACGATGGTATCGGCATTTCAGAGGAAATCTGTCATCTCCTCGAAGAAAAAGGAGTCTCAGCATTACGGATATCATTTGAATTGGATCGTAAGGAATTGGTGAAGGAGGAACACGCTGGGCGCACGGTTTTCAGGGTTGACCCTTCAGATGAAGGTCAGATTGCAGAGATGTGTGAGCAGGTGGATGGAGTCACAGGAATTATTCATCTGGCACCAATCCAATTGTCAGGTACGTCATGGGATACCTTTGCCTCTTCCCGTGCCGGCTCTCTGTCGAATCATTCATTATTTGGACTTCTGAAACATCTTGATGCACAATTGAATGCTTCTGGATCCGCATTTGTAGCATCTCTTTCCGCTCTCGATGGAAGGCATGGAAATATTGGAGAGCGATTCAATTCATTGGCATGTGGAGCTTCCGGTATCGTCAAGTCCTATTCGCATGAGCGGCCAGAAATCCGTTGTAGAGCGTGGGATGTACATCCTGAAACTGCTGCGAGAACAGAATTCCTTGCTGGTATGTTAATCGATGATCTGTTGCAACACGGTGGCGAGGTTGAGATTGGAATTGACAAGGATCTCCGACGTTGGAGATTGGTGATGTTCGATGAGGAGTTGGTTGGAGAGCGAACTCCGTTGCAGGCAGATGATGTATGGTTGGTCAGTGGCGGGGGTTCAGGTGTCACTTCTTCTTCAATCGTCGGAGTTTCTGAGGCAAGTCGAAACGCCGGAGCGATGTTTATTCTGTTGGGCCGTACCAAGTTGATGGAGGAGCCTGCATCATGGCTGGATTGGAGCGAAGAACAACTTGTTGAACGTAAGATGGAACTGCGTGAAGAGTTGGTGGCAATCAATGCGGAGGGCAAGGTTTCGATGGTTGAATGGAACAGTGCCTGGCAACCCTATCTCAGGAGTAGAGACATTCATCGCACCATATCTACGATCAGGAGAACTGGCAACAAGGCCATCTATCGTGCCTGCGATGTCACAGATGTTGTCACATTGACTGAGATTGCTGAAGAACAAGGCCCAGTGACCGGTATCGTACATGGAGCGGGTATTGAAGATAGCAAATTCGTTGCTGAGAAGAGTTGGGCGACATTCGATACCGTTGTAGGAATCAAGGTTGATGGTTGGAAGGCTCTGGTCACAGCCGCTGAAACTAGTGGTGATTCACTGAGAACAGCGGCCTGCTTCACCAGTGTGGCAGGACGATTGGGCAACGGTGGACAGAGTGATTATGCTGCTGCAAATTCGATTCTTGATGCCGAGATGGCTCGATTATCTGCAAGTAAGGGACCGATTCGAGCAGTTGCTACAGCGTGGACTGGTTGGAAAGATGTGGGAATGGCAACGCGAGGTAGCCTTGAGAAGATATTCGAAACTGCTGGAATTGAGACACTAGCGGTTGAGGAGGGCGTTTCTCTATTCGTTGATGAGGTTTTGAAGGGCGGTAAACGCAGGGTGATGTGCTGTGGTTCGATGGGAGTGATGGATAAGTTCGATTCATTCCGCGCCCCTCCACTGAAACTACCCCCTATGATGTCTGGGTTGATCGCAGACCCCGCACGATTTCCTTTCGTTGATCGTCTGTTGGATCTGGTTGAGGACGAGAGGTTGGTCAGTGAATGTCTATTGTCGACTTCCATCCACCCATTCCTGGTCGATCATTCGATAGATGGAATTCCTTATCATCCGGGAGTGATGGCTTTGGAGATGTTTGCAGAGAATGCATTGCTTCTACAACCCGAATATTGTTTGACGGGTTTTGAAGAAGTGAGATTTGGACTCCCCATCAAGTTGGTGAAAGGGCCTGTGAATGTCAGAGTTGTTGCTGAAGTAGCACGTCGTAAGCGTGACCACCTATGGGTAAATTGTCGACTGGAGAGTGACTTGATCAACTCAGGTGGAGAGGTGTTTGGTAAACCGCGCGTCCACCACGAAGGACTGGTTAGGCTGGTCAGGAAATCCAATGACCTCACTCGTCATCTAGCGGCTGAGTTGCATGATTGTCCTGAACTTGGCATTCCTGTAAAGGGAGAGTTGGCACATCACCCCAGTTTCATCTATCTGCGTTTCTTCCATGGGCCTAGGTTCCAGAGTCACGGTGGAATCATCCGTGGTTTCAGTGAAGATGGAAACAGAGGGGCGGATGGTCTGGCCTTGATGAGACATCAATTACCGGAAATCGATCAGTTCGCGGTGGAGGCTGAGGGTGAGTCTGTATTGTTGGAGGCTCTTCCTATGCTCATCGAAGCGGGGTTCCAGAATGCCGGGCTGGTAGCGATGGAAGTCGATGGCCTGATGTCATTGCCGATTGGAATTGAATGGATGACTATTCTTGCGGTCCCAGAGATGGGTGAACAGCTTCGATTGCGCAGCATTCGAGTACGGATGGAGGAGCATGGCATCAGCGTTCACGATGTAGTGGTGGTTGGAAACGATGATTCACCGTTACTGGCGTTGCGTGGACTCAGACTCAAGGCTATGGCGCCATTGGCTGATGAAATGAAGTTCACACTGGACGGATGAATGTGCTTGAACACCATTCTTCTCCAAAGATTGAGATTTCATTGATAGGAAATATCCCAGACACTGTGGCAGATGAATTGCCACCATTGGTTGATATTGATGAATACAATTCCTTCAAGACCGATAAGCGCAGGGCAGAACACGTTTCTGCTAGATTCGCTCTTTGTTCAATTCTGGAAAATTGGGGATTGGATGTGGAACAGGTGAAGATAGTACGAGACAATAACAGGGCACCTTCTCTTCAGTGGTTGGAAGGATTGTACCGAAGTGAACCATTACCAGGGATTTCATTGGGTCACAGCAATGGGAATGCTGTTGCCGCAGTCATTGAGCCTGGGTGGTGGGTTGGGATAGATGCTGAGCCTGACGATCGAAAGATTGCCGCCAATGCTCTAGACCAATTCTGTAAGGGAGAAGAGTTGGTGATGTTATCAGGTCGTTCTGATGAGGCAGTGAAATTGTGGACCAGTAAAGAAGCAGTCCAGAAGTCCATGCATCTTGGAATGAATCTCAATCCTCGTGATATCACCTTCGATAATAGTATTCCAATTGAAGAAGTTATTCACCAACTTTCAATTGGAAATACAAATATTAAATTGAAAAATACTCTCCATAATGGATTTCAAATCGCAGTTGCTTGGAGATTGGCTGGAGAGCCAGTTCCTCGTGCTGAAGATGAACTTCTGGATGCTGCTCGCGATTTGATGAGGAATGAGGCAGGTGAGTTTGATTTCTCCATCGGATGTGCAACCACACGAGAGAATCATTGATTCCAGAATGCATCATCTTCCCAAGGTAGACCAACTGCTATTCCAAGGAGCTCAAGGATGAGATAGTTGAACACCAGATATCCGATGATGGTCAATGTAATGGCCATCAGTGTAGTGTTGATGATCAGTCTTCTCTGCTTTTTGGCTTCATCAAGAGTGCAGATACCCTGTTGTTGGAAATATTTCCACAACCCAAATCCGACAAATATCAAGGCCAAGAAATAGAATAGATATCTCATCGGTCCCCAATACATATCATTGGACAGAGCTGCAGCAGTTGAAATGCTGGCTAGACCAAACATGACTAGAATCACACTGGGAAGGCAACACATACTGGCAATTATCGAACCGCTTGTGATCCATTTCCACAGTGGCCGCTTTCCATTGTTTGATGGGGGGGACTCAGCATCGACCATTACTCAACCTGAAGTGCACCGGTCGCCTCAATGCTTTACTATTTTCCAATGGCTGAATCTGACTCATTGCTGATACGAATGGATAACCACCATGTCACTACAACAGCCAGAGCAAACAGTGGAATGTTCGAACGATATGCAAGATGATAGACATCAACATCAGAAATGCCAGGTCCTTCCAACCATGACATCAAGGCAACTATCACTCCAATACCAATTGCTTGTCCAACATATGCTGCTGCACCAGCCATGCCCAGCCCACGATTTCGTTCTTCCAAGGAGCTGAAGCGAGAGAGCAAGGCATCGTTGGAGACAAGCAACAATGGAACTATTGGGATCAGATAAATCGCCACGGCCAACCAGGGTGATAGGCCGATGCTGAACAAGGACCAGAGAGTTCCGTATCCCAATGCTGAGGCCAGCAGAACTTTCTCGGCTCCATATCGGTCGCAAACCCATCCTGTGAATGCGTATAGCAGGACCAGAGTGATGATTGCCCAAGATTCGAACAGTGAAGTCATCGAGATATCAAACCCTCTGATCTCGATATATCGGGGACTTGTCAGGACCACAGCACCTCGTGGAATGGCAACCAACAAGGCTCCGAGCAGGCACCACTTGACCCACTTGGATTCAAAATTCAGTATCTTCATATTAGATTTTGAATTGATTTCAGCGGTAGGTGAAACTCGATCGATTCGATTGATGTCAATACGTAGGAAGACCATTGTTCCAATGGCAATCAAGACTGCCGAGGTAATGCAAGTGGCCCAGATTCCAAGCCGTTCGTAGATACTTCCGTCCACGACAGCGAAGATGGCAGTGGCAAGGTAACCGAAGGCGTAGAGGATGCCTATCGCCTCTCCTTTGCGCCCGGGGAACCATTCACTGGCCAGAGCGAAGTGCAGACGTTGAATTCCAAGAACCACCATCAGTGCTATCGAGGCGAAGAAGAATGGCCATAGGCTCAATGGGGCCATCAGCAGTGAGATTGAAACTCCGATGAAGCCGGCCAGTTTGACCAGACTGCGACGTTCGCCCTTGCGATCAGCCAGTCGCCCCCAGAGGGGTCCAGCAGCGCCGAAGATCAGAGCCAACAAACCAAGGTGCAGGATGATCTGAGACTCCTTGGCTCCGAGTGTTCTGATATGATGATTGACAATGAAGAACATGATGTTGAGAGCGGCTATGAAGAAACAACTGGCTGAGAAGATGAGGAGTCCAAATGCACGATGGTCCAGCTCATCCAGTTCTTCTTCCTCACTACAGAATCTTCGATGTCTGATCAACAGCCAGTATCCGACAACCAGTAACAATGGAGCAGTTGACCACTGCAACCATAGCAGAGTTTCTTCACTCAACAGACTTTGAGGTTCGGTTGGCGGGAAGACCCATTCCCACACAGTGGGGTCCAATGTCTCTACATCTTCTGCGTCTCGCCAAGCAACGAAAACTGATACATTGCTACCGTTACCAAGTTCCGATATCTCCCATGCGATGAGGTAAGTGCCAGAATCACCTTCGACCGTAGCGTTGAGTATCTCAAATTCCGTCTCTCCATCCTTGACCCAGAGACTCATTCCCTGCATCATGCTGTCAAGAGCCACGCTGGTCTCGATATTTGCAGTGACCTGTACGTTCCTTCTTCCATAGTCTCCGTCTCCATCATCAAATACTTCTCCAGCATTTGAGATTTGAACCTCCACTGGTCTGACGAAATCACCGGCAACTCCGAGCGCAGATGGTGTATCTGTGGAACCCCAGTGCATGGTTACGCTTGCCATTGTATTGCCGCGCACCTCATAATTCAGAGTCAACAGGGAATCCTTTGGTATGGATTCTGCAGCGAAACCATCTCCGAACAGAAGAACTTCCTGAGGAACACCATTCAACGTGATTGGACCAGAATCAACCTGTCCAATAACTCCAGTGTTGGTTTCCAGTATCATTCTCATCCACACGTTCCCATTACCAGAGATGAACATGCTCGCTCCCCATTCGTCGTCGGTAGGTGTCAGATTAGTCATCAAGGGCATAGAGGTGAATGATGCAGAGACAATGCCGGAACCAAAGGGTCCGATGCTTCCACTCTGGGTACTGGGTGATGGTGTTGCAGAAGTTGACAGTTCATTGTTTCCTGAAGCATTGAACAAGACGGTCGTAGAGATGACCTCTTGCGAAGCATTGGCCTCTGCTTCAACACCGTGTATTGTTGGAATCAACAGCGCAGACAGTAGTATTGTCAGGATAAGTGCGGGTGGCGGGAATTGAACCCACGACATGAGGTTGGAAACCTCAGGTGATACCACTTCACCACACCCGCTGTTGGTGTTGTTGCCGAGACTAATGGTGGATGTATTCGTTTCGGTCCCCCCTTCAGACGATCTCAGTAATCAATATCTCCAAGACGACTCTTGTTGCCATTGTTGTGGTTCTGGAGGAGGTGGTAAATCATCTCCAAACAGAGCTCCACGGGTGAAATCCTGTGCCATCCCTCTCTTCTGTTTCCTGTTCTTGGGACGTGCAACGCGTAGAATTATTCCCAATGCCACGATGACCAATACGGTTCCTGCCAAGAGTAGTCGGATATTCTCATTGGAAAGTGGGATTCCGGCGAGAACGAAATCTCCTTCGCTCTGGGTGGGGTCTTCTTCGGTGCCGGAATCCTCTGCATCTGGAGAAGTATCTATTACTTGGATGTCAATGGTCACACTGTCCATTGCTTGATCTGCCCCTGATGCTTCGGTTTTCAACACCGTCAGGTAGTCTCCAACTGAACTTCCCTTCGCCCTCAGAATGACTTCTTTCACTGAATTCTGGGTTCCGGCCCTGCTCAATTGCAGAATCTGTCTATTGTCATCAGTGTTGATTCCAATCGGTACATCCCAGACCAATATCACCATCATCGAGAGATCTGCTTCATTCGTCACTGTACAGGAGACAACCATCTCATCTTCAAGATACAAGTCGATGAAATCATGTGACTGAGTGCAAGACAATGAGGCTGTCACTGACCATGAATCAGGATCGTCAGGGAAATTGTCAACCCGTGAGGCTCCAATACTCTGGTTATCTCCCCAGCCGTCTCCATCTGAATCCTCCCATTGGCTTGGCAGGTCTGGAAATGCATCCTCTTCATCAGCCCAGCCATCACCGTCGGCATCTCCACATCCAAGGACACCCATGTTGGAATCACCGGAGGTATCCGGGCAATGGTCGCCATCAGTTCCATCAGGGTTGTCTCCATATCCATCACCGTCGCCATCAGTGGATTGGCTAGCATCATTTGGCCATGCATCAGCGCCATCCATGGTGGACCATGAAAAATCAGGGTCGCTCCAACCATCACCATCACTATCTGGACAGCCAAGTCTGTCCACTGAGGATTCTCCAGCGACCTCTGGGCAAACATCAGCATTCATTCCCAGAATCTCATCTCCATACCCATCACCATCCAAATCAGCCCATTGAGTGGAGTCGGTGGGAAAAGCATCTGCTGTGTCAGCAATGGTCCAGGTGGCATCAGCATTGGACCAACCGTCGAGGTCTCCATCAGGACATCCGAATCTATCCATCGAGGATGTTCCTTGTACCAGAATGCAGGAATCTGCTTCGAATCCAGAGGAATTGTCTCCAAAACCATCGTCGTCGGAATCAGCCCATTGACTGGGTAGCAAGGGGAATGCATCGGCACCCATGCCAGAGGTCCACGACTGGTCAGGATCTGAGTATCCATCGCCATCACTGTCGGGACATCCACTGCGGTCTTGTGATGAGGTGCCATAGGAACTTGAACAATCATCCTCCAGTGCATCATCAAGACCGTCAGCATCGGCATCGCCTGCTCTCAGTGGGTCATTCGGGAAGTCATCATTATCGTCGCTCATCCCATCTCCATCTTGGTCCGGGCAGCCGAATCTATCATTGCTGGAATTGCCGAATACATTGAGGCAGGAATCGGGTTGGAAGCCAGTGGGGTCATCTCCGAATCCATCACCATCCATGTCAGATTGTTGAGTCTCCTCCTCGGGTAGGTCATCGATGCTGTTGGCCCATCCATCGCCATCAGTGTCCGGACAACCCAGTACTGACTCCTGATCTGAGGTCCCGCTTTCCGCAGGACAGTCATCAGCATTCACGCCGTTTGATTCGTCTCCGTATCCATCACCATCGGCATCAGCCCATTGGCTGGTTTCTGAAGGGAATGCATCCTGACCGTCACTCCATCCATCTGCATCGCTGTCAGGACATCCGTAGGTCGAGTTCTGATCTGAGATTCCGAATACACTGGGGCAGGCATCGGGTTCTGTTCCGTTGCTGTTGTCGCCATATCCATCACCATCAGCATCCTCCCATTGGCTTGCTTCGTCAGGGAATGAATCTGCTGTATCGCTCCATCCATCTCCGTCTCCATCAAGACAACCGTTCGTGTCGTTTGTCGAATTCCCCGCGATTGTAGGGCAGTCATCTTCCACATCATCGAAGCCATCTGAATCAAGGTCAGAATCTCTGGTCGGGTCATTTGGGAATGCATCGTTCAGGTCTGAATATCCATCGCCATCGCTATCGACACATCCGAACAGGTCGATGGTTGAGTTTCCGAAAACCGTTATGCAACCGTCCGCTGTGGTTCCATTGGCATTATCTCCATAGCCATCGCTATCATCGTCAGCCCATTGTGTTGAATCATTGATGAATGCATCTGCACCTTGGCTGGCGTTCCAGGCTGAATCAGGGTCAGAATAACCATCGCCATCACTGTCTTCACATCCGTTTCTATCTTGGTCGGAGGAGCCGACCACCATGCCACAGGAATCAGCACCATTCGCTGTCGTCCATACTGAATCGGGGTTGGACCAACCATCGCCATCGCTGTCAGGACAACCGAATCTATCCACGTTCGACCAACCTGCTACAGCAGTACACGAATCTGGTTCATTTCCAGGTGCATTGTCTCCATAGCCATCATCATCGGCATCTGCCCATTGCGTTGCATCGTCAATGAATTCGTCAGCACCATTGGAAACAGTCCAGACCGAGTCCGGGTCAGAGTATCCATCCCCATCAGAATCTGGGCAACCGACGCGGTCGACCGTTGAAGTTCCAGAGACGGTCTGACAATCATCGATTTCATTGTCAATGCCATCCATGTCATCATCGGTACTGCCGTTGATGATGGTGAAGTTACGAGAGAGCACGAGAGCGAATTCCTGCGGCCCTGTGGGTACGTTTGAGCCGAGGATGACCACTTCCCAGGTGCCACTGCTTGGATTGGTGAATTCCATTCCTCTGAGGTTGTCTCTATCGTTTGAGAGATTGGTCCACGTCCCGCTGGGGTCCTTGATTGCGATATCGAGGTCATTGACCAGATTGACACTGGCTGCTGTGGTTGAAGCAGGGTCGGTCCAAGCCAGCATGATGGCAAGGTCGGGAGTTCCTGCGGTGACATTGAATCTGAAACCAAGTTGTTCATTGGTGGACAAGGCTTCTCCATCGACGAAGGAAACGTTGGCATTGGTCCCCATGTTCACCCTTCCCCATCCTTCGTGGTTGTTCGGAGCAGCCTCACCTGCGCCGTTCGTTGAACTGCTGTATTGCCCAGCCATGTCATCTGCACCAGCGGCCATGATGGCTTTGATCAGTGCTGAGGATGGGTCATCGTGGCCGACATTCTGTTTCAGATGCTGGATGAGCAAGGCAACTGCACCTGCGGTGAGGGGTGTTGCCATGCTGGTCCCTCCCATGTAGGTGTAATCTGTATCATAGGAACTCCAGCCGACATCTGTTGTCGACCTGCTCTTTGTGGATAGAATCCAAGTTCCAGGTGCAGTAATGTCGGGTTTGAGACGGTTATCATCTGTAGGACCTCTACTGGAGAAAGCGGCCATGCCATCTACATCGCCTCCATTGTTGTCGGATGAGATCGGACTGCCAAAGGCACTTCCCCATGTTCCGGTGTACCAGCATGTTCCGTCTCCTTTACAGAAGGTATAGCGGTCATTTTCACTAGCACCTACTGTGATGACGTTCTTGGCGGAACCCGGGGAACCAAGCGAATCGAGATCCACTTCTCCATCACCATCCGAGTCGCTGCCATCGTTGGAAGCGGCAAAAAGAATTGACATGTTGGAGTAGGTTCTGGAGGCATCATCAGCCTGCATGGATGAGGTTGTATATTCACCATCGACGGATGAACCCCACGAATTCGTATGGACCAATGAGCCATTTTCAGCAGCCAGATCGAAGAGATCTCTGATATCATCTGGAATCCCCCAAAGCCCATATCCATCTGAAACCCCTGCATTGCTGTTGAAATCAACGTATTGTTCGGTCGCTTGGAAGAGAAGATGAGCTTCGGGTGCGGCTCCCTTGATGTCTCCGTTTGAAGTACTTCCATCGCCGAGAACACTGCCTGCAACATGGGTCCCATGGCCATCTTCGTCCGAAGCACCATCATCCCATGCACCATTGTATTGTTGAGCCCAATATTGAATACTCTCAGGAATTGGTACTGAAAGAATATCAGTGATATGGTCACTGAAATCATCATGCATGTTTGAATTGTTGAGACCATTATCGATACCTGTATCGGCGACGGTGACGATTATCCCAGAACCGTCGAGAGCAGCATAGTTACTGTTGATGGCACTGATGTTGGTTGAATCCGTGACTTGATCCAACCCCATCCAATGCTGTGCGACATCGTTGAGAGTACTGAATACAGCGCGTGGTTCAAGCCATTCGATGTCCTGATGATTTGCCAGCAAAGAAGTCCCGATGGTGTTGGCAGTTGCAGTTGCGAAGCGTCCATCATGGCTGTGTAGAATCACCATCGCTCCCTCCTTAGGCGGGAGGTCGGGCCATGTTTCTCCGGACAGAACGATATCCATCGTCAGCAGGTCCTTGGTGGCGAACGGCCGG
>CALCOQ010000160.1 GCA_937897005.1 uncultured euryarchaeote | reverse complement strand
CGGCCAACAGCCATTCGGAGGGGCGAGATGGAGTGGTACAAATGACAAGGCAGGGAGTCCATTGAACCTGTTGCGATGGGTCTCTCCACGCTCGATCAAGGAAACTTTCGTACCGCCTCAAGACTGGAGATACGGGTTCCTTGAAGAAGACTGATTCACTTACGAGTCTCTAGATATGCCAAAGTGATGTATTCAGACTTGGTAAGGCCTTTGATCTTCTTTGCATTGATGGCTGATTTCATCCATCTTTCCTCGAACACACCATCCATCCAGTCTTGAATGACTGCAGGATGGATGTATGAAGAACGGCAAACAGCAGGAGTGTTACCCAGATGGTCTGAAACTGCTGATATCACTATCTGCTCTAGTTTCTTGCGCTCCTTGACCGTTTCAGGGGTGTCGAATTCCGCAAATCCTGAAGCGGCATTCCATGAGGCTCGCCAGGTACGGAAATCCTTGGCCGTGTATGAACCTCCACTGGCTTCATTGAGGTATTCATTGATGTGCTCAGCCTTCAGGTCTCTCGCTTCACCATCCTCATCCTCATACATGAACAGGTCCTGCTCCTTGTCCTTGCCGCCAACCTCGCCAGAGTCTATTATCAAACGGCAGATGTCATCATTCTCGACCGTGCGCTTCCACTCCTTACCCGATTTGCCTGTGAACTTCAATTTGATATCGAGGTCGCCTTCAGCACCACTACCAGTTATCGTCGTGAAATGTCCCTCTTTCAGGGTCGATAATCCGTAGGTCTGGTTCTTCTGGGCATATTCATCACTCCCAACCCTGATACTGTACATGTTCATCAGCCAGATGACCAAGGCAACAACCTTGGCTTTAGGCATCGCATCCAACTCGAGATCCCTCTTCACTGCGGCACGAATAGCCGGGAGAGCCTTGGCGAAACCAAGTATCGAGTCGAACTTTATCTCACCGACGGTCTTGGTCCAATCCGAATGGTAGCGATACTGCTTTCGACCCTTTGCATCTTGGCCAACCGCTTGCAGATTCCCTCGCGGGTCTGGGCATATCCAGACTTCACTCCATGCTGGAGGGATGGCAAGTGCATTCATTCTGGCAATCTCATCCTTATCCTTGATTCTCTTTCCATCCGTGTCAAGATAATACCAATTCAATACAGGTTTGCCCTTTGGTCCTTTCTTGGCCCGACCCTTCTGCCGACTGAATCCAGTCTCATTCGCACTACTGAGGACAAGTCCTGCCCTGCGCACTATCTCATCCCGGTCCGGCTTCATACAACGACATGATACAATCAACCAATGAGGGTTTCGCCTTCCAACAATTCGTTAGCGCACTGTTCACATTCATCCAACAGACCTGCGAGAGACTCGCTGTCAACACCATCATTTGCAATGACTGGCCTGAGAACAACATTACCATCGACCAATGATCTACTGACCATGTAACGGCCCCGCTGTAGTATCATTCTCCTGAGTCTCGAATTGAAATCATCCAGTTCCTCAGAAGGTACAGATTCTGGATTCATCCTGAAGCACACATTGGCCCATACTCTGGTACTCATCATCTCCATTTCTGGATGCTCTTTGATCATCGCTTCAAGTTCCCCTGCCAATGCAACAAAACTCTCGACGCGACGCGCCCAACCAGCATCTCCAATCTCTCTCCATGCCAGCCACATTTTTAACGCATCATTCCTCCTGCCGCATTGCAATGAGATTCGCCCCATGTCCACATCCTTCGAGACATTGTGCAGCAAATAATGAGCTCCCTCAGTATGCGAACATACCACCCTCAAAATCTCTGGGTCCTTGATCAGGAATACCGAACATATCAGTGGAATACCCATCATCTTGTGCGCATCCCAACATACTGAATCCGCCTGACTCACTCCATCCATCAATGAAGCATGCTCAGCGCTGAACAATGCGGCCCCTCCCCAAGCAGCATCAACATGTAGCCAGATTCCATTACGGTGAGCAATCTCAGATATCTCCAGCAATGGATCGAAGGCTCCCCTCACCGTGGTCCCTGATGTGGCGATGATACAGAATGGCTCTTGACCGGCTCTTTTTGCAATTCCTATCTCCTCCTCCAAAGCATCAGGGCGCATCCGCCCTTCATCGTCACAAGCAACCTTAACGATGTTCGACAATCCGACTCCGAGTACATTTGCAGCCATCGAGACAGAATAATGAGATTCAGCAGAAACCATGATCGCACTGTTCCGACCATCGAAACCCCGATGCATTGAGAGAGGTTGAACGGAATGTCTGCCACATAACATCCCAACCAGATTGCCATTTGAACCTCCAGTTGTCAAGACTCCTGCTCCATCTGGAAAGCCAACCATTTCACACATTCTCTTGACCAGAGCCTGTTCAACCATCGTTGCGAAAGGTGCCAATTCAAATGTATACATCGAGGTTTGAGCCAGAACCGAGAGTACTTCACCTGCAAATGCACTGGCATTGAATCCTCCCCACAATGAATTCATGAATCTCTTGCTGTCCGAACGAATGCTGAAACGAAGAAAATCATCCATTCCTTCGAGAACACCCTCAATTCCCTCTGCCTCCATCGGAGGTGACAATCTACTACGCATACGAATCTCGGCGGGGGTAGGGGAAAAGGTCACGAGTTCGGTATTGCCCGACTGCTTCAACCACTTTCTGACATGAACGACCAGCGCGTCCAGTAACTGTTCCACCTCCGCTGTGTTCACGCCCCCTGTGCGGGGGGTCACGGCTCAAGGAGTTACGCTTGAACAGGATTGGAAATGGAATTTCATCACGGTGTTTAAGTTCCTCCCAAAACCAATGATCACAATAGGGGTGTAAATGTGCAGAATGGCATCAATCATTGCTGAAATCATATCCATGCACATTGAATGAGATATGAGCAACATTGAATAGTCTCCTTGCAGTCGGCCTTTCATGTTAGGAGAAAATGGGGACAAATGGCTGCTGAGGCTGCACATGCAGATTGCCAAGACACTGAACAGTGCAGGTTGGAGCCAGAGCCAGATAGCTGCAATTCTGGGTTCTACTCAAAGCACAGTATCTCGCCAATTGTTGAGAATGGTCCCCGTTCTGCCAAGTGCAGATGCCGACACCATTGATGGTTGGGCAAATGACCTGTCGAGATACCTGATCATACAAGGTCCGAAGACCAAAGTGGAGAGACAGAGAATCATCATGGATATCCAATTCGCTGGAGGACACTCATTCCAATCAAACAAGACGCTGACTGGAATTGAATTGAAAGGAGGTGCGAAAGAAGCCAGTCTGTTGAGGCAACTTGAATGGTCCTGCTCAAGACTTGACCCTGTTCGAATCAGTAACTGGACCTCTGGTGTTGGAATGAATCTGGCCTCATGCATGCCAGATGCCATCGGAAAGGAGGATGTAGCCGCTTTCCCAGGACGGTTGTCTGTTCTAGATGGCAAAATACGGCACCATGAGAAAGCCAGCATGGGTTCAAGTTCAAGCCTTTCAAAGGTTCTTCTCAGCACTAAAGATGTGAAACCCGATATCAGGGCAATACTCAATCTTCGAACACCATTGAGCAAGAAGTCAGATAAAATCAATCACGGCCTCATTGATAGATGCGCCAAGAGGATGAAATGGAGGAAAGCGCAATGGGATGGAGAGAACATCAGTAGTGACTCACCGGAGTTTGATTTTGTGATAGGGACTGGTGGTTACGGTTGGGAGCCACACATATTCATCATCGGCTCCAATGCAGGTGAAGTCGTTGACCGAACCCATGCCTTCATCGATATTCTTGAGGAAGAGGCGGTTTGATGCGCCATCAAGCACTTTCATTCTTACTCATTCTCCCCCTTGTTCTTGCCATTGCATCACCAGGTTGCCTAGGTGTGATTGAGGAAGATGATACCACGATTCGCATCCTGACCTATGATGTATACGCCCTTTCAGATGAATTGATCTCTCAATTTGAAGAGAGTAGTGGATATGAAGTGGTTTTCACCAAGGTTGGTGACGGTGGAAAGGTTCTGGAGACCGCCCTGAGAACTCAAGGCGCTCCTTTGGCGGATCTGGTGATCGGAATCGACAACAGTTTCCTTCAGATCGCACTTGACCATGATCTCTATCAGAGCCACGGCATTTCACTTCCGCCCCTTCATCCAGAAGCGACTGTTGCATACTCGGGTGACATGGTGGTGCCATATGATTGGGGAAGGGTTTGTGTCAACATCGATACTGACTATGCTGACGGCGAGAACGTCACCATGCCGGTCAGCCTCTGGAATCTGACAGAGGAACAATGGAAGGGTAAAGTCGCAGTGCAGAATCCAAGGACCAGTACTCCTGGAAGAGCATTCCTCGCAATGACTGTCGATTACTTCGAGAGTGATTCTGATCTGGAGACCGGGTTTTCTGACTGGTGGCAGCAGATGGCCGCCAATGATGTCATGGTCACCAGCGGATGGAGTGAATCCTACGTCAATCTCTACGAAGCGGGATATGGAATCTGGGAAGACTCATTCATTGGAGGCGCTCATGCAGTGGTCTCATACTGCCACTCCCCGGGAGCGGAAGCCTACTGGGGTGGGGGTACTACAAGCAGTAGTAGCCTCAACATTTCCGGAGCATCATTCCTACAGGTTGAATATGCTGGAATCAGCAATGGTGAGGGAGTGAATGTGAAAGGAGCCAGAGCATTCCTTGAATTCCTGATGAATGACGAATTACAGGCGACCATACCCGATACCAATGTCATGTATCCGGCTTCGAACAATCACGACCTGCCTGCAGGCCCTTACCTTGAACACACTGCGGTTCCCTATGCTGACGCTGAGATCAGTATGGCGAGAATCGCTGTTGAGATGGATGATTGGTTGGATACATGGGATTCGGTCATGGCTTGAGGCTGAATCATGGTTGAGCTCAGAAGATCGTGGGAAGGAATCCCAGCAGTGGTTCTCATCCTCGTCATGGTAATACCCTTCTTGCTCGCTTGGAATCGACTTGAGGAGGTTGCTGAACTTGGACTCCTCGACTCCATTCTCGACCTTGATTCGCGAAGACAGACCAAGGATGCAGTCTCATTCTCGATACTCATCGGCCTGATATCTTCAATCGCCACAGCCATCATAGGTGTTCCTCTGGCCTTCATGTTAGGACGTTGGAGATGGCCTGGACAGCGGCTGCTCAAGGTTCTCAGCACCTTGCCCTTCATCGTTCCAAGTATCGTTGCGGCGATGGGATTCATCGAATTGACCAGACCGGATGGATTGTTGCATTCAGCAACAGGCCTGGATCTGCTCAAAGAGAGTGGAGTTGTTGGAAGATTAAGTGAATCACTCGGCTTCGAACACGGTGGTTGGCTATTGGCCATACTCATGGCTCATGTCTGGTTCAACATCGCCTTGTTCACGCGACTGGTTGAACCAGTGATCACCAGACTGGATGAGAATCTGGTTGAACAGGTCCGTCTACTACCATGTGGGAGGAGTGCTGCTGGTCGCATTCGTGTCCTCTGGTTCCCCTTGTTGTGGGCGCATATCGCTTCAGCCATGGTACTTACATTCGTCTTCTGTGCCACATCTTTCGCCATCATCCTGCATCTGGGTGGTTTCGAATATTACACCATGGAGAGAGCAATGGCCGAACTGGGTGGTTCAGCTGGGATTTGTGCACAGGGTGCCAGTTCATGTTATGGAGCCACAGCCAGCGAAGTTGTCCTGGCATTGTCATCCATTCAATTGTTGATCATCCTGTCAGCACTGTGGATACAATCGGCTTTAGGAAGAAGACGCGATGAAACATGGCCATTGGCCACCGATGCTGCAAGGCCACCTCCACCATCCCCTACGACATTGCGAAACTCAATTCCTTGGCTGGTGATGGCAGGAATCATGTTATTCATCATCACACCGATGTTCAGCATCTTCAGTGCCAGTCTGAAGGTACGTGGTTCCTTCTCCACCGAAGCCTGGAGCCTTGCATTCAGCAACCATTCAATGGTTGGTGGGATGTCATTGTGGGAACACCTGCAGAATTCGATGTTCTATGCAGTTCTCTGTGCTGCATTGGTCATCCCCTTCGCTCTATTGGTCTGTGAAGTCTGTCATGCTGCTGAGAAAAGAGCTCGGACAGATGAAGGATATCGACGTCGACATCTACTATGGTCCTCGTTCAACGAAAACCTCGCTCTTGCGCCTCTGGCTCTCTCAAGCGTCATGATCGGCTATGGCGTGCTCATTGGGGTGATGAGTCTGGATTCCTCATTGATACATTCCTGGTGGCTCCCACTGATGGGTCATTGCATGGTCGCACTTCCATTCGCTGTACGCAGCATCCTTCAGCCCCTGCGCAACCTTGATCCTCATCATGAAGAGATGGCTGCTACTCTTGGAATGGAGCCCTTCACTCGATGGTGGAGGGTCAGAATGCGCCTTCTCAGAGCGCCTTTGATGATTGCAATATCGCTTGTCCTTGCCATCTCGCTAGGAGAATTCGGGGCCAGTTGGGTGGTTTTGAGAGCCAGTGAGAATGCCACCCTGCCGATGTTCATCGATGCAGCGATCAGCAAGCCATTCGACCAACTGGCCAGACCATCAGCGATGGTCGCAGCGACAATATTGCTGCTGTTCTGCAGCATCCTGCATCTTGCTGTAGAAAGATTCAGGGCTCCTGACCAGACGGGGGGAATCTGATGCTACCACCCGCATTGGAGATTCGCAGACTGATGGTGTCATTCGGTGATGTGAAGATACTGTGTTGCCTTGATCTGAAGGTCGAGGAAGGAGAGATAGTTACAATTGTGGGGCGGAATGGTTCGGGTAAGACGACATTGCTCAGAGCAATCTGTGGACTTCAGGAAATCGACTCAGGTGAAATACTGGTCAATGGCAGAGATATGACAAACGTTTCGACATCAAGGCGAGGTATCGGGATGATCTTTCAACAACCTCTACTGATGCCACAACTGGACGTGGGGGGAAATCTTGCCCTCGGAATCTCCCGTGAAGTGCCACGTTCAAGAGTCAAGGAGATAATTAAGGAAGCTCTACATGACCTCAGACTCGATCATTATGAACGCAGGCAAGTAGACACACTTTCCGGCGGTGAAGCACAAAGGATTGCAGTGATGAGAGCGATGTTGGCAGAACCGGTGTTCATGCTGATGGATGAGCCTTTGGTGAGT
>CALCOQ010000159.1 GCA_937897005.1 uncultured euryarchaeote | reverse complement strand
GCTCGTCCGCCTGCTGAATCCACTATCCTGATACTGGGTAATTCGGTGTACTGGCCCTCAGAAATGTAAGGCTCTTCTGAGAATTCCAAGTCGAATGTTTCTTCGAATATCGGAGTGATTTCATTTGCTACAAGTGGGGAGAATGCTGTTGTGAAGAACAGTATTCCGATCAATAATCTAACGCGCATGGCCAAGCCTCTCTGTTTTTGGGATAATATTGAAGCATATCAATGTAAGGTTTTGATGCCCGCCTCCATAGGAGGCGTAAGGAGCCTGCGGAGGGACTCGAACCCTCGGCCTGCGGATTACAAATCCGCCGCACTACCAGCTATGCTACACAGGCGTTGCCTCGTCGCAGCGTGGGCCGTTCTTGAATGAACCGGAGTTGCGGTAGGGTCAATAGTCCTATTCAGGTCGCATTCTTCGGCGAAGGAGATGGTAGCAGAGCGTCTCGATGGTAAAGCCTGTGCAGCAGAAGTTGAATCTTCACTTGTGCCGCGTATCATGGCGCTCAAATCCAAGGGAGTAGAGCCGCATCTTGCGGTAATCATCGTTGGAGAAGACCCAGCCAGCAAGGTCTACGTCACCGCCAAACAAACAGGCTGTGAACGGCTTGGTATCAAGTCAACCAAGTATTCTTTGCCTGCAGATGTTGGAAAAGAAGAACTCATCACACTGATCCAAACCCTGAATGCTGATATCAATGTCCATGGAATTCTGATTCAATCTCCATTGCCATCGGTAATGGATGAGATCGGGCTGACAGAACTGGTTGAACCGAACAAGGATGTTGATGGATTCCATCCACATAATCTCGGCAGGTTGGTTCAAGGCAGGACTGATGGATTGCTTCCGTGTACGCCATCAGGCATCATCCGAATGTTGGAATGGGCTGGAGTCAAACTGGCAGGAGCGAGAGCGGTGGTCATCGGACGCAGCAGAATCGTGGGCATTCCTCTATCATTGATGTTGGCTGCACGAGGATATGATGCCACAGTCAGTATTGTGCATAGCAAGACTGAGGACATTGATTCCATTTGCCGAGATGCAGATGTCTTGGTCGCCGCAGTCGGTAGACCGGGTCTGGTCAAGGCTGATTGGGTGAAACAAGGTGCAGTGGTCATTGATGTTGGTGTCAACAGGGTTCTAGATTCCAATAAGGAGAAGGGCTGGTCCTTGGCAGGAGATGTGGACCCAGGAG
This sequence comes from uncultured euryarchaeote, assembly GCA_937897005.1. Classification (GTDB taxonomy): domain Archaea; phylum Thermoplasmatota; class Poseidoniia; order Poseidoniales; family Poseidoniaceae; genus UBA226. The sequence continues at coordinate 7,167 of CALCOQ010000159.1, read as the reverse complement.
TGTCCGAGAATGCATCTTTGCTCTCACCAGTCCCAGGCGGAGTGGGGCCCATGACCATAGCCATGCTGATGACAAACACGGTCTTTGCTGCGGAACAATACTGAGTTCCATCGAGGAATTCCTGTTGTGCGAGGCTTGATGAAGGGATGATGATGGTGTTGTCTCATGATGCAGGGTGAACGCCGCCATCCCAAGGCATCATTTTTCGGTCTCTGGATAGGCGCATCCTTCCTGCTGTTCACTCTTCTTAACGTTCATTTTGGTCCTTGGCCTGGGCACTTTGGTCAGAAATTCTACGGCTTACCATTCATTCTCGATCTATTCGGTAGCGACAGTTCACAACCCATTTGGGGTTCCAAACATGTATACAGCAAGCAAGATTGGGCTTTGCTGTTCATTTCTATCTCTGCATTCTCCACCGCATGGTGGGGTAATCGTTTGCGCCCTCAGATGGCAGTTCCAGATGCGATGGATGAATCCACCATGAGGGAAGCGATCGAGGGACAGTCGATTTCAGTCTCAAGTGGAGAATCTTCAGTCAATCCAACCACAGTCTCGATAGTTGCAGGGATCGTGGGCCAGATGGCAGCACAGAGTGATGAGGAGGTGAGCGGAGCGATAGGTGCCTTGTCCAAGGGTGAATTTGGAGAAGGGGCTGCTAGAATAGTCAGCGAACGTCCCAAAGTGGAGGGACTCGTGGACTTGAAGGCAGAAGGTTTCGGTATTCCATTGCCGGAGGGTGAACACGCGCAAACCACCTCGGGCCAATTCAATCAGATTCCATTGCCTTCGGCTTCGCATTCGGATGAAGAGGTATCAGCGGTTGAACAAGAGCCAGAGAATCGCGAGATCGAGCCAGAGAATCGCGATATCATTGGTGGGATGGAGGTCTTCTCCTCCGGAACCAAGCCGGGGGTGGCCCCTGAAGTGATCATTGATTCTCCAATCAAGGTGGCTCCTTCGCCACCTGCATTGCCATCTCTGGATGAACTGGATGATGATGTAGATGAGGAAGAAGCCCCTTCCATGCCCAGTCTTCCATCCTTACCCGGATTACCCTCTCTACCGTATCTCGATGATTGATGCTGGGTCTGCGGCGCTTTATTGTGGAACTTGATGCCGCCATCATCCATGGAGGACCGTGTTGAAGGCCGACTTGAGGAGTCAGCACAGTCTTTGATCGATTCTCCAGGCGGCCAGATATTGTCTTCTTTGAGAAAGCATCTGAGAAAACGGGCGCTCGTCTTGTTAGCATTCTTTGCTCTTGGTTTCATGATGGCATTTCCATTTGCAGGCTCCCTCATCTCATGGCTTGTTGAAGGCTCTGGATTCGTTCCCTCGGGCACCGATGTGATCGTATTGTCTCCAATCGAGTTGTTGGCATTGAAGTTGAGGATTTCGGCATATGCCGGCCTCTCATTGGCATTCATGTTGTTGTTGGTAGATGTGTTGTTTCATGGCCTCAGACATCCTGCAGTCAAGCTGCGAATCGATGAGGCAGGGATGCAAATGCCGCGTCCAGGCTCAGCATTCATTATCAGTTTCGCATCTGCGCTGTTGTTGATAGTCGTCTCTCAATGGTGGACCTTGTCAGTGATCGTACCATTGGTGCTGGAATATCTGGCCAAGGATGCAGCAGCTTCAGGGCTGGATACGACGTGGAGGTTGTCATCATTCATTGGTTTCATCCTCAATCTTTGTTTTGCAGGATTGATAGCCTTCCAGACCCCATTGGTCACATTGTTGCTCATCAGGAGTGGGGCGGTTGAACGTGAAGTGATCAGTTCTCATCGCCGCCACGTCTGGTTTTCGGCTGTGGTTCTTGGGGCTATTTTGTCTCCCCCAGACCCGTTGTCAATGATTCTGGTGGCAGCACCGATGTTGATACTGTTTGAATTGGCTCTGTTGTTTGATAGAATTCTATCATGAGTCAAGCTTCTTCTGCACCGCCACGTCTGAGTGCATCTTCTTCTTTGGCCACTTTGATGCCTTCTTCAACGTCCACCCAACACATTATCACAGTTCCTATAAGGATGATGATGAGGATTGAAAGCACGCCCATCCTGTCGTCAACTGCTGTGGACATCAGGAAGTAGACCCAAGGTCCAATCACACTGGCTGCCTTGCCTATGAAACCAAAGAATCCGAAGAACTCTGTCGCTCTGGACTCCGGCACCATCATTCCGAACATTGACCTAGCGAGTGCTTGACTACCTCCCATCACGATTCCTACCAGAAGACCCAGGATCATCCATTGCAGATCGATTCCCAGACTCAGAGGCTTCCAGATGATGTCACGCAAGGTATCTGGCCAAGAATCGATTGAACCATCACCTATCTGGCTGGGGTGGTTCTCTCCAAACACCTTCTTGGCAGATACTCCATTCGATGCAGGGCCATCTGCGATATACAATGTGAATTCTGTTGATTTCATGGCCTCAGATAGGCTGACGATTTCCGCAGAGGTCATGTTCAATCCATTTCTGAGGCCCCAGGTTTGATTCCATTCCTTGTGTACATCATCATCTTTGAGATTCAGTTCATGTCCATCCATGATCGAGATGACATAGACATCTTCTCCACTGATGTAGTGTGCTCGGTATACGAATTCGTCTTCTTCCTCAGGTTCAAGAGCACAGAATCCAGTGGCAAGAGCGATGATGAAGCACCATCCAACCAGTGAGACGATCAATGCCTTCTTTGTTGTGATCTTTTCAGCAAGACGGCTGAATGCGATTGCACTTGGAGCGGCAACGAATTGAATCATCAAAATGACGATCATGTTGGTGATCATTGAGACTCCAAGTACATCTCCACCGAATGCGCCAGCGATTGAGAGCACGGTCTGGATGCCATCGTTGAACATCAAAAAGGCGATCAGATAGATTACTAGAACCTTGAATCGCGAAAGTTCTCTGAAGGTCTTCTTCAGTTCACTTACCCCCATTTTCAAAGCACTTCTTGAATTCATTCCCGTGACGGGTTCTGGAATCACTGGTTCGGGAACATTCCGGAAGGTGAAAACCGAGAAACCCCACCACCATATTCCCACAGAAGCAAGAGACAGTCTGATCATAACGTCGCTGTTCTCAGTGGCCATGAGCAGGCCAAGATGTATGGCCAGAAGCAATCCACCACCTACGTAACCATAGGCGAAACCTCGGCTGCTGATGTCATCCATCAATTCTTCATCGCCCATATATGGAAGTAGAGCATTGTAGAATACATTGGCACCTGCGAAGCCAATATTGGCGATGAAGAAACAAAGCAGCAGGAATAGCCAATCATAATCTTTGAAGAAGAATGAAAAGAACATCAGAACGGTTGCACCCGCACCAACATAGGTATAGATCTTCAACAGTTTCATCTTGATTTCCATGCGGTCGGCAATGACTCCGAGTATCGGGGAAGACAATGCCACCAACAAGGTCGAGAAACCGACCACGAAAGCCCACATTCCAGAGGCACTGAAGTTGGAGAAGAATGAATCAGGATTATTCTTCAGGAAGGTATTGGCGAGGGCAATCGCATAGATGGGAAGAATTGCAACGGTAATGCTCGTTGAGAAGGCGGAATTGGCCCAGTCATACATACACCAGCCGCGAATCTTCTCTTTCTGTGCATCCGGCAAGTCTTTCATCCTGTCCTTGATACTGGCTGCATTAGCTGTGTCGGACATGGACTCACTCAGGTTTCAAGAATAGTCTCATCTCATCATGATTGTGTAGGCTGTCCGGCTTGAAGTTCAAAAGTAAGAACATTGCGAACGAACGGGTGAGTCCGTGAGTTGGAACCAACCGAAAGAGAATTCCATCGCCTCGTTGCGAGAAGGAATCGAAAGATTTGACGGAGTTGAGTTCGATCTCAGGATGACTAGAGATGGGGAGTTGGTTCTACATCATGACCGCACACTCTCCGTTCCAGCAGCGAAGAAGGTTGGATTGCCCAGATATGTTGAGGATTGTACCCTGGACCAGATCTGCGAATTGGGATTTGATTCGTTTGATGATCTTCTTTTGGATGATGGTTTCATGAAAAGTTGGTTGGAGGAATCCAGATTCGTTTGTCTGGAGATGAAGATTCCCCATCCTGCATCAAGCGCAGGTGGTGGCTGGACATCACCTGCTACGCGGACAGCGCATTTACGAAAGATGATGGATCTCAGCATGCAGAAACTGAAAGCATCTGGAGTCGAGAAGAACAATGCGATTTTCTATTCATTCCATGACTCAGTCGGTAGGTTGAATCGAAGCCTTGGTAGTAATTGGAATGCGGTCTCCTTACGTCCGGTCGTGCCTCCTTTTGGGTCCAGTAGGGTCCAGAGGGCACTCACCTTCCCTAGATTCATTGCCAATCCATTGAAGCGATTGGTCAAAAGGCAGCGTCAAGATGGAGCATCATTGCTACCGATAGCCATGGAGTATCTCGAAGGTTGGACCAGATTTCTCCCACTCGGTCGCTCAGTCTCTCTGAGTGGGAAGGGATTGCAGCGATTCAATGACTTTCGAGGAGGAGACCCAGTGATAGTTTGGCAGGTTGAGGACAGGCATGAGATTCCGCTCCTTGAAGCGGGGATGTGTCCATTGACTGACAATGCAGACCCTTCCTTCACCAAGTTCCCAAGTGGCCTTACAAGACGAACCAGACCTGCAACCCTGCTGGATGATGAGATTCCTTGGCACGAGTCTTCAGACTCTCAAAGAAGGGAGATGATTGAGAAATGGAGAAAGAAGTGGCATTGGAAGGATTCTGTGGAAGATATTGTTTCGCCCTCTTCAGCCACGTCCTTACCATGGAAAGCGGTCAGGATGCTGGGGCACAGGGGTTGTGGAAAGACAGGAGGTCCACAGAAATGATCAGTCTCTATCCTGATTTACAGCGATGTATTTGGGCCTGTAGATAGGAACTCCCTTGCCATTCCTGGCAACAGTCCTTTCATCCACTATCTGTGCACCTATTCCAACAACGCGTGCCCAACCAAAGAATGTCGTGTAATAGTCTGGCTTGCGGAAACCAACATGGTGGAGAAGAGTCCCTGATGCGATGTCAACATTGGCATTTGGATTGCTGATGCGCGGATTCTCTGCCAATACTCTAGGTGCTACTTCTCTCAAGGTTCTGATGATGCGGAAATTAGGGTCATCCGGACATATTCGTTCACCTAATGAGAACTGGAAGGTGGCGCGCGGGTCTTCAACCCTGAGAACGGCGTGTCCAAAACCGAAAACCGGTTTCTTTTCTGCCAATTCATTGCGTACAAACTTCTCGACCTCAATGGGGTCGTCCGTGCCTATGCGCATGACGAATTCCAGGCATGATTGGTTGGCCCTTCCATGCAGAGGCCCAGACAGGGCGTTCATCGCTGCGGCCATTGAAGCATAGAGGTCGGCATGTCCACTGGCCACAGCTTTGCCGGTGAATGTTGATAGATTTCCACCTCCGTGATCCATGTGCAGAACTAGAAATGTTCGCAATACTTTGACCATGTCTTCAACCTGCTCGGGGGCGGGCTCCAACATTGCAACGAATGCCTCTGCAATTCCGATGTGTGGGTCCACGATGGGGACTGGCCCACTTCGACCCCCTCTGATCCTGAATATCGCCGCCATCAACCAAGGCATTCTGGCGATGAGGTTGAGGGAATCCTCCCTCCAATCATTCGTCTTTCCCAACATGCCAATCGTTTGAATTCCGATTGACAACCAATCCATTGGATGTCCTTCTCGTGGTAGGTTCTCAAGAACTTCAAGCGTTCCGTCGGGAATAGTGGCTCGTGCGAACAGATCGGCTCTGAATTCCGCTGCTTCCTGAGGTTCAGGCAGTCTCTTGTTGAAGAGTAGGAATACTATGTCTTCTGGATCCTTTTCAGCGACCTCAGCAATTGGGTAGCCAACGTAATGAACCCCTCCATCAGAACTGACTGAACTGGTACGGCAAGTGCCCACCGGCACCCCTCGCATTCCAATGTCAAGGTGCGACCAAGTCAGATTCAGAAGAACGTCTTCCCTCCTGTCTTCATCACTCATGTTCTCACCTTCGCTGGGGGCGACCTGTGCATTCGGTATAAGTCCGGCGGATATTGGAGTGATTCTGTCGCAAACAGCGAGGAGAGGGTGTACTGTTCTAAACCAAGTGTATATTGCTGCAGAACTGAATATCAAGGAATTCTAACACTACACGATATATGCAAGAATTATTGATGAGGAAACTTCAGAGTCATACGTTGGAGATGGGTCTGCGCCGAGTTCTGATGGTTTCGCCGTTGCTCATTCTGTCGATATTATTGATGCTGGTCTTCCTGATCAATTCAATTGCTGGTCTTCCACCGGCTTTCACAGATCCCATGTGTCCGAATGAAATCACTGAGTCTGGATACGTTGACTTCGTGGAGTTCACTCAAACAGATTGTGTGGCCGCGGTGAAGAGTCCTACTGAGCAGACCGTGCCATACTTCAAGGGCTTGGATCTAGCATTAGTCGCCTTCTTTCTGGTGTTGACTCTGTTCTTGGTCAAGCTTCTCAATGGAGGAACTGAATCTCTCTCTCAAAGTCCAAGAATGGCAGCAATGCTCGATTCTTCGATATGGGATGAGCCAGAAGACTACACTACAGGTCTTGCTCAACAAGTACCCCAATCCGCATCTGTTGTCCAGGCGGTCGCAGGACAACAGGTACAACAGCAGCAACCGTTACAGCAGGGGCAGCCGCTGCCGGATGAGAGTGGTTTTCACAACCCGTTTGATTTCTGATATTTCCTGAAACCCAGTGACGCATTCCGATCTGCTTCAATCCACATCTGGATATCTTCTGCATTCACAACCGGAGCATTCTCCACCGATAATCCGGGGCAGTTTCTTACGACCTTTCTCCATGACCGTTCACTTCTCAAGTTCTCGTTCCACCAAGGAAATGCTGAGCACTGAGTGGGTTTGGATGAATAGACACTACATTTCATGTCCTCATCCAGATAGATGCAGATTCCATCAACAGGCCGGCTCTTGAGAACCCACTTTCCATCACCTCTTCTGCGACAATCACGTTCCAACCACTGTTCGACGGGAATCTCAAAATATTCGGCCAAGCATTCTGCATCCTCTAGCGATAGGTGCACAATACCATTTGGCTCATTGCAGCATCTTCCACAATCCGGTAAGCAGGTGAAAGGGAT